>JAOZTS010000061.1 GCA_029939035.1 Candidatus Altimarinota bacterium
CTCATGAAAAGTAATCTGATTCTGTTTTTGTCGAAAGAAAAATTGTAATGCATGACATTAATACTCCTTCCTATTTAGGGTTTAAGGTTTATTTAGTCATAGAGGGACTTATGAAAATAGACTGGCAATTCATTGGCGGGCCGATTGCTTCAACTTCCTCAACTATGAAACTTTTTGCACAGTTATATTTGTCAAATCCCATTTTAAAATCCTGTCACCTTCTGATACGACAAAGCTTAACGGGTTAGTCGTCCATGCTGTGGTCTCTGGATAAGGAATCTCTCCAAGTGTTATGGGAGAGCCAAGAAAGTGAGGCAGTTCCGAATTCACAGGCATAAGAATATATTTGGAAGCTTTCTGAGTTTTATCTCTGAAAATTAGCCATTTTCCATCAGGTGAAAATTCAAAATCAAAGGTTTTGTTTTTCGTCAGCATTTTAAAAAATTGTTGCTTTTCACTTTCCCATGATACAATCCATACCACATAATCTTTGTTAATCTTGCAATCAATTTCAACAAGTACAGCAAATGGCAAGGATGGATGGATATAAAGCTGATTTAATCTTCTGAATGTTTCCTTTTGTTTGTTAAAAAAGGTAACAAGGGGATGTTCTACAGATTCAAAGTCTGTGTTCAAAGCTGTGAGAGTATTTTGGTAATATACAAATATAGTCTTATCCTGCACTGCCCAATTGTCTTTTTTCCCAATTTGAATTGTCGCTAAAATTTTTCCCGTTTCGGAACTGAGGTCTGCTATTTTAAGAATCTTATTAGATTCAGGTATGGCTTTAGATATGTCATCATCGTAACATTCTATCTCAAAAACAAAATGCCGCTTTTCAGCGTCAACAACAGCTACATCAAGAATATATTCCTCCAATTCTTCACAGATGAAATAATATATAAATTTCTTGCTTTTAATGTTAAATAATAAAAATCCTCTTGTCTGGGCATATCCGATTGTATCTGATGAGAATACCGGAAGAAAGGCAAGGTCGCCTCCGCTCACATATTCCAGAAAATCTTTTGCTATCAGATCATATACTATCTCATTTCCTTCAAATTTTAAAAGAGTTATGGCATTATCCAATTCATTGGTTGCCACCGCATTATCCGCAGGCACAGAAAATAGTTCCTCTATTTCTTCTTCTAAAGGAAATATGTGTGGTTGTATAAGAGAAGGTTTTGCTGTATTCAATGTGTATAGTGTGTCCATTTTCAAAAGCCTTATTGCGAACAACTTTTTTTATTGTTTCAGATTTTGTAAGTAACGCTTATACTCTCCGCTTTCTACCAATTTTGTTATTTTATCATAGCCGTCATTGACTTCAGACTCATCAGCCCCATGATTTTTAAGGGCTTTCTTCAGATTTTCGAGTTTTCCCTTATCATCTAACCTCAAAAAATGAATTGGATTAAAGCATGTAAATCGTGTCCAGAGGTCTTCTTCTAGTTCTTCACCAATTTTATCAAGAAACTCTTTTGATTCAACACAATATCTGTGGTATTCTGAACTTTTTTTATCTTTACCTTTTATATCCATTTTCACTAAATACCAGTCCGTGCCAAATAAAATTTTGTTTTTTATGTCATGATGTTGTTTAAGTGCATCTTTAAATTTATTTCTATAATCTTCATTATCTTTCTTCTTAGGAGGAAAAAAAACATAGGAAATATCGGTATAAAAATTAGAATGATTCTTTATCATGTCTATTATTTCTTCACGCCATTCCACACAATCTTTGTACTTTTTAAGATAGTCTTTTTCATCGCCACCAAAATGGGCGAGGCAGAGTTTTAGCTTCGGATAGTTTTTAAGCACTTCTTTCCAAGCACTTGGACGAACAAAATTATCTTGAAAATATCTAATTCTTTCGTTCTTAATCTGTTTATTTTTACTCAATTTCTTAATTCTATCTCTATATTTCTTTGCCGTGTCCTCGTCCTCCTCGATATCCAGATAGAACTCCCGCTCATGGGTATATGAACCGCCAGGCGTACAATGATTTATTACAGGAATTTGTTTTTCTTCACATCTTTTATAGAAGTTATGAAGGTGAGGCAATTTTGGATCTAAAGGTTTGTAACCCAAAGCTGTGTACATTTTAAAACCTATAAATAAACCTTCACTGTCAGTAGTAGCTATATTATTAAATGGAGTATCCCATGAAAATATTTTTCCTTTTATATACTTCTTTTTCTTACCCGTATCAATTGATTTTGAAACTTCTAACTCATCCACCTTTAGTGTTATTTTTTCTTTCTCTTGACCATCATCAATTAATCCCAAATCAGGCTCCTCAATCACAATCTCCTTTATAGTATCCCCTTGCCATCGCCTCGGTTCGTAATGATACATGGGAAGAAGTTTACATGGATGGTTCACCACTGCCTCAATAGTTTGCTTAATTTGTTTATTCCAGTCAGTATAATGAACTATCGAACTAACAGTCGAAGTTGCTGCTTTTATAGCTATACCTACTATTCCTGTAGAAGATTTTATCGCTCTATCTAATATTACATCAAAATTTATTACTTCACCTCCCACCAATTTTTTACCCGCTATCCAAGCTCCTTTTCCAACTTTACCAATAACTTTTTTGACAATATGATTTGTACTTACACCATTGCTTATTTCACCCATATCTATTGGTTTCTCTTTTATTTTTACTTCATTTCCTTGCTTTCTGAAGCTCCGTTTAGTCCAGAAAATACCAGCTTTATCTCTCCTTTTATGATATATAGGTATTCCTTCGTATCCATAGATATGAGCATATTCCATATCCATAGTTAATACTACCATAGGTGTAAGCAGCTCACGCTCTTGATATTCCTTGTACTCTTCCTGGAATTTTTTATAAGTACGCTGATTCTTTTTTACAGCCTTCTTGCCAATTCTCTTTGTAGAGTATATTTGTGTTCCAAGACCGAGAAGTGGAGAAAACGCATCTAATACTTTCCTTCCTGGCTTTAGAAAATCTACAATACCTCTAAGCCCCCAGAGTAAGGGCAAGGGCGTACAATGCCCGCTCATAATATGCATATGGCTGTCAATAATGATATCGGGTTTAATCTTATCAGTAATAACTTTCTCTCTATTAAAATGCTTCTTCAAAAATTTTATTGCATTCTTATACATAAAGTTATCTACTATTTCATCAATTTTTTCATCTTTCATATTATTCAAAAGTTGAAAATTTTTATCCTCTAATAATGGGATATCTTTCTTATCTCTCAATAATTTCATTGTTTTTTTCAGTGTTTTTTCCAGACTACAAAAATCCTCGGCAACACAAAATTCATCTAATGGATTAATCATTCCATCGAAATCAGATCCGATTGCAACGTGATCCCATTTCTCATAACCACCATCTTCCAATACCTTTGCTATATGTAAAATGTTGTGTAAAATAGGTTCAGCCCAGATAGTTCGTAGTTCTTTCTTGTCTTTATATTTTTTAGAGTCAATATCCTTCATTTTTTTTTCTATTTCGTCGATCATCTTCTTACCGCTCAGAATTCTTTGATCAAAGTTGATTCCTATCAGGCCTCCTGATCTACCTATTATTCTGATTTCTTCGTCAGAAAGGTTGATATCCCAATTATTAAATATATTACTGTCTCTTTTATATTTCCTATCAGCCTGCCTATTCTTATCATTATTTTCAGTTGAGTCCTCCATAGTTTTATAACCATTCACTGCACTATGGCTTGAAATAATGGGTATTTTATCATCCGGGTTTTCAATGTTGTACCCCTCAATATAAGGATAGTACCATTTTTTTGCTTCAATACTTATATGTTTGGTATCAATCAATATTCTTTTACCATTTTCCTTAGAAAGCAATAGGTCAACGATTTTTTTACCAATTTCAGTCATACCTTCATTTCTTCCTTTTTTTTGATTGAGAACAAAGCGCTTCCCAAATCCAGATATACTTATCGAATGACCCGCCAACTGGTTCCAGAAATGATGTGAAAGCGTAATAAAAAGAGGGCAATGATCTTCGTTTCCCCATTGTTTTAATGCCTTAATATTTTTTTCAAGTCGAGCTAATAACTCAGATACAGTATTCATCTCAGCATCATCTTTTTTACCGTCACTCAATTCATCAAATCTTTTTTTTAATCGTGTATTCCTCTGTCCACAACCTAATGAATGGCCACCTTCAATTGTCAAAACAACCATGATATCATTATCTTGATTGTTGACCATTTCATTATTATTAAAATCACCATCTTTGGCAATTACTATATTAGGCATTTCATCTTGCTTTTCGCTGTTTATGCCTCTAACTAAAAACTCATATTCCTTTTTCAAATCATCAAAATAATCATGATCTTCGCTTTGTATTTCATTGATTCTCTCAGATGGAAAGCCAACCACCCATTTATTTGCTATCATATCTGTAATCCAGCTTTTCCCGATGACACGAGCTGATAAAAATCCTTGCTCTATAGGATATAGTGAGGCAAAAATCACCCTTACATGACCATCTCTAAGGTAAATAAAATCCGATTGTGTATAAGTTACACCTGACGCGCCCTTTTTTCTTTGCTCATCTGAATCAAGAGACTGATGTAGCCAAAAATTCTCTGGAGCCTTTTTAGATTTTTCTTCATCATCTCTATCTCTATCTTCAGGTTTAGTTTTGTTATAAGGAACTAAAGTCGAATGACAGTGAATATCCACATAGAATTCTTCAGGTTCACAACAAGAATCCAATGTATTATCATGCTTTTTTGCTACATTATATTCGTCAGACATTAATAGTTCTCCTTCAGCTTCCATGCTCCTGTACAAGAGCATCTTTTGTTGATTGATCAATTTCCCCAGTGACAGATAATCCGGCTTTCGCCTGAAACTTTTTTATGGCAGCAATAGTTTTTTCCTGCATATCACCATCAGCTTTACCGCAGATAAATCCGAGATTTTTCAGTCGAGATTGTACTCCGCTATCCTCAGAGACAGGGTCGAGATATCCCAATTTTAACTTGTATTCTTCTGCTTCGAGTTCCTCACCCACAACGAGTTTTCCCGATTTTGCAGACGGAGATATATACTGTTTTACCCGTCCATCGTCATCGGTTGTTCCTGAAAAAGTTTTACCGTCAATTTCCAATTCATATTTTTCATTTGCACGAGGATATCCTTCCTTCTTTACTATAATATTCAATATTTCCGGTACACCTTTGACCCGAAACCGATGCCTCTTCCCCGTAGCCCCCGATTCTTTCTTCTCTTCCTTATCCGGTACAAAAACCACATCCCCCGGATAAATAATATTCGGATTTGGCCGTTTTTTCCTGAAATCAGCGTTTTTCGGATGCTCATAAACTTTTTTCCAGAAAAGCCCGTATTTTTGTGCAATACTTGAAAGGCAATCCCCCTGTTTCACCGTATAATTCGGCATTTTTCAAATTCACCTTATTTATATCCTCTCCCAAGCCTCTTTGTCAAGATTGGGAAATGTAATCTGGCACTCACCCGGATCTATTTCGATAATTCTGGCCATTCCATCCGAATCCGTATATCCCTTTGCCACAATCCCATTGGGCAGCGTGATCTGATACAGCTCACCACCCACAGGCTGATCAGCCTCATCCAGCAACTCAATTTCAAACCATGTTTTCTTTTTATCCGGCCAGAGTTTCGGCTTTGGTTTAAAATCCTCCTCTTCCGGCTCCTCTTCCAAAGGCCTGAAATTCCCTCTCTCAATCTCAACCGGTGAAACGGCAACTCTGACACGACCAGCCACCAGTTCCCAGGCAAGCTGCTCAATCACCTCATAATTGGTCCAACCGGAAAAATTTGCGTGAAGCGCTCCATTTGCAGTAACCCCACGCAAAACAGCCATATTGAAAGCATCATGCATCAAGCCGCAAAGAAAGTCAAGAGCAGAAAAATGATCAGGGAATTTTTTGAAGATATCATCCGGTCGGGCCTCATGCCACTCTAAAATCTCAAATTTGCGAACCCCTCTAATCAGCAATTTCCTCACAACAGCTTACTCCCCAGTTTTTCCGGTCTTGTCAGGTTGCAGAGCCTCCTGGAACTGCCGGGCATGTTCCATAAGCTCATCAGCGGGATGGGAATACTTGTCCGACAGATAATCCTCCGGAGAAATGGCTTCAAGCTCACCGGGACCAATATACAGGGACGCCAATCCTTTTTGGATGATATTATCGGAAATTTGATGGAGTCTCTCTGTTTCATCCTCCCGAATCGTCCCGCTTTTCAAATCCACTTTCACTCCGACAGCCTCGCGGCCCTTGGCAAATGTGAAAATATATCCGTCTTCATCGAGGTTCCAGTTCTGTACCTTTGTTTTTTCAGTTTCCATGTAATGTTTTCCCTTTACCATGAAAATACATTTTCATCATTTTCATCGTTTTCATCGTTTTCATCGTTTTCATCATCGAGGGAGGTGAAAAATTTTTTTCATGGAAGTTTCTTGTGACTTTCGGTTATGGTAATCAATCTCTTTAACCATTCCCAGTCCACATCCAGTTTTTCGATATCCTCTTCAGTCCGGGCCCAGTCGATATCTGTTATTCTTTCTGCGATACGCAAGGTGCTTAAATAAGCAATTCCCCGTAGTGCCTGACCAAATAAGTTTTGACAGGTTGCCTTATCTGAGGACGTGCAGGC
>JAOZTS010000062.1 GCA_029939035.1 Candidatus Altimarinota bacterium
TGAAGGATCGATTGCTGGGATTTGGGGAAAGGATGAGTAGCAGTATTTTGGCTGCGTTGTTGGCTAAAAGGGGACTTGAATCGGTGGCTCTTGACGCATTTGAGTTTATTTTTACTGATAACAATTTCGGGGAAGCAAAAATTGACTTTGAGAAAAGCAATGAAGCTATTGTTGAAAAGGTTGGGCAGCTAATGGAACGTGGCGTTGTGCCTGTTGTCACCGGATTCATTGGGCAATCTGAAAGTGGACACTATTCTACGCTTGGACGGGGAGGAAGTGACTATACCGGTGCGATTTTGGCCGCTGCTCTTGAAGCAAGCGAGCTTCGAATTTGGACTGATGTGGATGGCATTTTCAACACTGACCCCAAACTTGTTTCAGAGGCACAAGTTTTGCCAAACCTTTCTTTTAATGAAGCTGGAGAGCTCGCTTATTTTGGAGCTAAAGTTTTGCATCCAAAAACTATTAAACCTGCTGTTGCTCAGGACATTCCTGTGAAAATCTTGAACACCTTTAACCCGAGTGCTCCTGGGACTTTGATCACAAATGAAGAGAGTGAATCCTTGAAATCCGTAACTTATAAAAAAGGTATTAGCATTATCAATATTTGTTCCGCCGGAATGCTTGATGCTCATGGATTTTTGTCGCGAATTTTTGAGATTTTTGCAAGGCATGAAGTTTCTGTAGATGTGGTTTCCACCTCTGAGGTGAGCGTTTCTTTGACTATCGACAATGGTGTTCCAGAAGCAGTTTTGCAAAACTTGAAAGAGTTTTCTGCCGTTCAGATCCATAAAGATATGGCGATAGTTTGCCTGGTTGGAAATGGTATTCGAAGTGATAAAGGGGTTTTGGGAATGTTGTTTTCAGCTCTTGACGATCATGTTGTGAGTATGGTTTCTCAGGGAGCTTCGCAGAGAAATATAACTTTTCTGGTTCAGGAAAGTGACGTGGCTGATGTAACAAAAAAAGTATTTGATAATTTTTTTAGACATGAATAAAGTTGTAATAGTTGGGGCTACGGGGGCAGTTGGTCAGGAAATGATCAGGTGTCTTTACGAATTGGATTATCCGGTTGAAAGCCTTCGGCTAGTTGCCTCTGAGAGGTCGGCCGGAAAAAGTGCCGAGACTAAATTTGGAAGCATTGAGATTGAACTAATATCTGAAAAGGTTTTTGAGGAAAGCGATGTTGCCCTGTTTTCGGCTGGTAGTTCGCTGAGTCGGGAATGGAAAGAGCGGGTTGTTTCTGCCAGTTGTTTGATGATCGACAATTCCTCTGCATTTAGAAATGTGGGTGATGTGCCTCTTGTAGTTCCTGAAATAAATCCGGGGGCTGCAAGTGGTCATCGAGGAGTTATTGCTAATCCAAATTGTACAACTTCGATTGCGGCTGTCGCCCTTTGGCCTCTGCATCGTGAGTTTGGGTTGCGACGAGTGATTGTATCTACTTATCAGGCGACTTCTGGGGCTGGTGCTGCCGGAATGCAGGAGTTGATTGATCAGACCGGAGAGGTGATGAATGGGGGCAAATCTGAGCCTAAGGCTTTTGCACATCAAATTGCTTTTAATGTTATTCCTCACATCGATGCTTTTCAGGAAAATGGATACACCAAAGAAGAGATGAAAGTGACGTGGGAAACTCGGAAAATTTTTGGTGATCCGGATTTGCAGATTTCGTGTACTGCGGTGAGGATTCCGACTTTGCGGGCGCATAGTGAGTCTATTGTTATAGAAACAGATAAAGAGGTTGCGCCCGAAAAAGCACGTCAGATTTTGGCTGAAGCTCCTGGAGTTGAGGTCGTGGATGAGATCTCCGAAAATGTTTATCCGATGCCGGTTAACGCTTCTGGCAAATTTGCTGTTGAAGTTGGAAGAATTCGACAAAACTTGGTTTTTGGAAACAATGGATTAGAATTTTTTATATCTGGGGACCAATTATTAAAAGGTGCAGCTTTGAATGCTGTGCAAATTGCAAAATTATTTATTTAACCAAAATATTATGAAAATTGCATTGTTTGGATATGGGGGAATGGGACAAGTTGTGAAACGGCTCGCGGAAGAGCGTGGCCATGAAGTTCCGTTCATTATTGATCCGAGTAAAAGTAATGATGGCGACCTTGGAGGTGTGGATGTTGCTATTGATTTCTCGCTTCCTGATGCGGTTATGGAGAATGCTCGCAAATGTACTGATGCGGGCGTGGATCTCGTTGTTGGGACAACTGGGTGGTATGAACGACTCGATGAACTTCGGGAGATTGTTGGGAATGAGATTGGATGTCTTTGGTCTTCCAACTTTTCTATTGGAGTGAATTTGTATTTCAAAATAGTGGAAGAAGCGGCTCGACTGATGAACGACTTCGACGAATACGATGTTTGGGGGCAAGAAATTCATCATACTGGAAAGGCTGATTCTCCTTCTGGGACTGCCAAAAGTCTTGAAAAGATTTTACTTGAGCGTCTTGATCGAAAGGACGCTGTCGTAGAAGACAAGCTTGATCGCCGACGTGAAGATAATGAAATCCATTTTTCTTCTGTTCGCGGAGGCCCGGTGAATTTCAAACATGAAATCGGTTTTGATTCGGCGGCTGACACAATTACTGTGTCTCATTCTGCTCGAAATAGAGACGGATATGCCTTGGGGGCGGTTCAGGCGGCTGAATGGCTTCATGGGAAAAAAGGAATGTACGAAATGTCTGATTTTTTAAATTTATAAACCCAAAATTATTATGAATAGAAGAAAATATGCAGGAACGTGGACGGCTTTGATTACACCTTTTGCTGCTGATGGCAGCTTGGATGAAGAGGCGTTGCGGGGGCTGGTGCGTCGACAAGTCGAAAATGGAGTTACAGGGATTTTGCCTGTTGGAACAACTGGTGAATCTCCAACTACTGATGCGCACAAAGAGGATCCTCGAATTTTTGAGATTTGTGTAGAAGAGGCGGCTGGCCGGGTCATGGTAATGGCCGGGACCGGTAGTAATTGTACTCGAGAAGCTGTTGAACACACCAAATATGCAAAAGAGGCAGGAGCTGATTGTTGTCTCGTGGTTTGTCCTTATTACAACAAACCTACTCAGGAAGGGCTGAAACAGCACTTCCTTGAGATTGCAAAAGTGGGATTGCCGATCTGTGTTTACAATATCAAAGGGCGGACTGCTGTGAATATGAGCACAGATACTTTGATGGAATTGGCGGAGCACGAGCTGATTGTTGCGGTAAAAGAGGCGAGTGGGGACCTGGAGCAAATGCGAGAGGTTGTCGATAGGCGACCAGACGATTTCACGGTTTTGAGCGGCGATGATGGCCTTACACTTGATTTGATTCGGATGGGCGGCGACGGTGTTGTGTCTGTGACATCTAATCTCGTTCCAGATCAAATGAATGAGATGGTAGAGAGTGCGCTTTCCGGGGAAATGGACCGGGCGTCGGAGATTGGGTCGGAGTTGTCGGATATGTTTGGGAAATTGTTTGTCGAGACGAATCCTATTCCGGTTAAATATTGTGCTTCGAGGATGGGGCTTTGCGATCTGAAGTATCGGTTGCCGATGTGTGAGCCTGGAGATGAGGCACGAGTGGTTTTGGATGAAATGTTATCTAACTATAATTTAGTATGAATGAAGAAGTTATTTATTATCCTAAGGAGGCCGTAGGGAGGGCTGTCGAGCAGTTTGAGACGCCATTTTTCCTTTATTCGGAGGAGCGGCTGAGGGAGAATTGTCGGAGAATGAAGAGTGCTTTCGAGAAGCATTTTCCGGATGTTTGGCCGTTGTTTGCTGTGAAGGCAAATCCGAATCCAGATTTTTTGAGAATTATTATGGACGAAGGTTTTGATTTTGATTGTTCGAGTCCATCAGAATGTTTTTTGGCTGAAAAACTGGAAGCGAAAGGCATGTATACAGGAAATTACACCCCTGCTGATGAACTCAAATATGCTGCTGAGAGAAATATGATTTTGAATTTGGATGATGCAAGTATGCTTCCTTTTTTGGAAGAAATTGGTGTTCCTGAGATTTTATCTTTTAGAATTAATCCAGGAATCGGTGGAGGTGAGAGAGAGAGTTTTGTATTTGCCGGGCCTGACGCAAAATACGGGGTCCCATTTGAAAAAGCGGCTGAAGCTTACAAGAAAGCTGCTGAATTGGGTGTAAAACGTTTTGGAATTCATATGATGACCGGAACAAATATCCCAATCAGTGAAAAAGAATACTTTGCCCAGATTACCAAAAAACTATTTGAAATTGTTGCGGAGGTGAAACGTGAAGCAGGTGTGAAAATTGAATTAATGAATATCGGCGGTGGATTTGGTGTTCCTTACAAACCTGAAGAAAAAAGTTTGGACATCGAAGAATTGGCGGCATCTGTTCGTGAAAGTTTTGATACACAATGTGAAAAACACGGATTGAAAGAACCGCGCTTGATGATAGAGCCGGGTCGATTTATTTCGGCTGATGCGGGGTGGCGGGTTGGCAAAGTCCTTGTTATCAAAGACAGTTACAAAAAATTCGTGGGAATTGATGCAAGCAGCAATGATATGCCGCGCCCATCTATTTATGGAGCTTATCATCATGCGTCAGTCATGAATGATGCTAGCGAGCAAGAACCTGTCTCCATTGTGGGACAAATTTGTGAAAACAATGATCAATTTGCTCGTGATAGGATGCTACCTGTTTGCGACATTGGTGATGTCGTTGTGATCCATAACTGTGGAGGTCACGCTCGGGCTATGGGCCACAATTACAATGGCAGACTGCGACACGCCGAATACCTTCTCGAGCAGAATGGCTCTATCAGGCAGATTCGTCAGGCCCAAAATATTGAAGATTTATTTAAAACAACTAAATTATGAACATTGAACCATCAAACAAATTAAAAGATTTACCACCATATGCTTTTGCGGAAATAGATAAAAAGGTCTCTGAATTGAAGGAAGCTTTTGGGCGAGGGGAGGCGAGCGCTCCTATTGATTTTGGGGTAGGAGATCCTTCCGAGCCGACCCCAGATTTTGTAATAGAAGGGCTGTGTGATGCTGGGAAAAAGCATGCTAGTAGTGGTTATCCGAGCTATGTTGGGAGTGGTGAATTTCGAAAAGTTTGTGCCGAATATATGGAACGTCGTTTCGGAATCGAACTCGATCCTGAACGAGAGATTTGTTCTAGCATTGGATCGAAGGAAGCTGTTTTCAATTTTCCTCAGGGCTTTATAAATCGAGGAAACATCGTGATCTGCCCTTCACCCGGTTATCCACCTTATAAAACAGGTACAGCTTTTGCTGATGGAGAGCCGTATTTCACACCATTACTGGAAGAAAATAATTTCTTGGTGGACTTTGATTCTATTCCGGAAGAAATTTGTGAACGGGCAAAAATTCTTTGGATAAATTACCCAAATTCACCGACTGGGGCCGTTGCTGACAGAGCTTATTATGAAAAATTGATCGAGTGGGCTCATAAATGGGAAATTATTATCGCAGCCGATGAAGGATGCTATATAGATATTTATTTTGAAGAAAAACCTTTGTCCATCCTCGAAGTTTCACGCGAGGGCATTGTTGTCTTTTATTCAACGAGTAAAAGAAACAATATGACTGGATATCGGGCCGGGTTTGTATGTGGGGATGAACGTGTGATCGAGATTTACAAAAAACTGAAAACAAATATTGATTCGGGAGTGCCATCGATTGTCCAAGAAGCGGCAATGATAGCTCTCAAGGATGATGATCATGCGCAGCACATGCGCGAACTGTACAGCGAAAAACGTGATATTTTGGCTAGAGGTCTGAAAAATATTGGTCTTGAAGTTCGTGTACCGGAGGCTACTTTTTATGTGTGGCTTCGAGTTCCTGATGGAATGAGCGATGTGGAGTTTGCTGAAAAACTACTCAGTCCTGAGATCGCGATTGTGGTCACCCCCGGAAGTGCTATTTCAGATGAATGTGAAGGAGGCGTAAATCCTGGAGCAGGGTATGTGCGTTTTGCGTTGATGCCAACTTTGGAGGAGATGCATGAGGCAGTGGAAAGATTGAAAAAGTTTTCGGCTTAGATAAGCAGAAAATTGCGAAAAACTGTCCCCGGGGACAGTTTTTGCTGTTTTTCGGCTTCAACTAGCGGCTTTGTTTTTGATTTCTCCCCGGGGAGAGATTATTCAATACTTTTCTGTTCTGTGAAGGAGCGATTTGAATCGCAAAACCTTATTATTAACTCCATGCAATAAAAACAGAAATCTGTAAAGCGTCGACACGTGTCGCTGTTTTCCATTGCCCCATTTTCCGCTAAGCTATACAATATTTGCGCTATGAAAAAAGGAGCATTAAATTTATTGATTGGAGGGCCTGCGGGAGCGGGAATTGAGAAGTCTGGAAAAACTACAGCTATATCTTTCTTACGTGGAGGATATTTTGTTTTTGCAAATGTGGAGCATATGTCGCAGATTCGTGGTGGGAATAATTATTTGCGCCTAAGGATCGACGAAAAATCGCATACTAGTCACGTGGAGGAGATCGATATCATGATTGCTTTGGACAAGACGACGGTTGTAGAGCATATAGCGGAGGTTGTGGAAGGCGGAGCTGTGATTTATGACAGTGAGGCTTTGGACCTTTCAGAGGTAGACACAGGGAAAGCGCTGATGGTTGGAGTTCT
>JAOZTS010000063.1 GCA_029939035.1 Candidatus Altimarinota bacterium
CCTTCTCCTCAGGGTCATTTTTCAAGAATCCATCCAAAGAAAATCCTGCAGGAAAGTTATTAGATCAGGCCGGACTCAAAGGAAAACAAATAGGAAAAGCCAAAATATCTGAAAAGCACGGCAACTTCATCCAGAACCTCGGAGGCGCTACAGCATCAGATATTCTCGCTTTAGCAAAACTCATTAAAAAAGAAGTCAAAGCAAAATTCAACATCAATTTAGAAGAAGAAGTGCAAATTTTGGATGAATATGGTAAAAATGGAACGTAAATACTTGCCTGGAATAGGCATACTTGATATAATTTAAGGGAAAAATAACTAATATTCCTATGAAAATGAGAACACTAAAACAGACGCTGATCGTCTTCGCACTTATGATCGGTGCAATTACACTGTTTTCTGCATTGCCTGACGCTTTCGCGGTAGGAGCAATCAATCCAGAAGACCGACCAGATATCGTACCTGGAGGATCACTTAGAGGACTAGTTTTGACAATCATCAATTACTTCCTTGGATTCCTAGGACTTCTAGCAGTAATCATGATTATCTACGGAGGAGTAACTTATGTTACATCTGCAGGTAATGATGAAGCCGTTGGGAACGCAAAAAAGATCATTATGTACGCATTGATCGGTATAATCGTGATTCTACTATCATTCGTAGTAGTAAACACAATTCTAGCAGCCGGAGAAGGTGTAGAGCCCGCAGCCTAACGTTTAACTAAATGACCGCTTTAAAAGCCCCATCTCGGTGGGGCTTTTATTTTTGTGTAATTTTTATTATAAACAAAGTCCGTCATCAGTTATTCCTCTATAACACTCCATCCCACTCTCTTCATTACTAGTGACTTTCCACGTATCATCAGCCTGTTTTTCCATTACCATGGTGTAAGTCATCCCTTTAATTGAATCATCCGTATAACCATCTTCCGTAATAGTCACATTCAATTTAGATGTAGTTTCACGATCAATTTCGATCACAGTTGATTTTACCTGCTCAATAAAGAACGTATGATTGTCTAAAATGATCGAAAGTGGATCTTCCAAGGACATAGGCTCAGTCGCAACTTCCACCTCAGCAACTTCCGAAGTTTCGTTAATTGTAATATTGCATCCTGTAGCTATAAAAGCCAAGCTCATCAGGACAAGTACTTTTTTCACCATAATATTTAAGTTATTAATAAATTTAAGTTGGCGCCATATCTTTCACAGCACCCTTCGCCTCATCTTTCACCTTTCGAGTGCCCTCTTTTACCACGATCTTATCTGCCAAAACCTCAACAATGTCCTTAGCAGATATTATCCTACTCTCGTATCTCAGTAATCCTAAAAAACTCTTCGCCACAAATATTCGACGAAGATCAAAAGTCTTATTATCCACACCCAGATCAAAAACGTGCCCCAATTTCTCACCTTTTTCAGTTTCAACTTTGGCCCCATCAAACTTCACCCCATTTTTCAGAACTGCATCCACTCTCAATACATTCTCCACCTCGGTTACGTCCCCCGCCGAATGCACCTTCATCACATTTCCCCATGAAATCACGTCCACAGGCGACAAAATACGCCCTCTCCCGCCATTCACAACAAATGCAATCAACTTCCCTCTCATCTCAGGATCCAGGACTAAATCCCTCACCATAGTGAAAGGTCTTGGAGCGTCATCTTCAAACACTGGGGTGCCTATAATTTCCGAATATAACTTTTCCATAAAAATTAGCTTAACAATTGTATGTTTATTATATAGAATCTCTTACGCTACGCAAAAGTCAAAATCATCGGGGTGTAGCTCAGTTGGCTAGAGTGCGCGCTTTGGGAGCGTGAGGTCCCGGGTTCGAGTCCCGGCACCCCGACCAGACTTGCGGAGCGAAGGCGAAGCAAGTCGCGAGCTAAGGCGAGCGTAGCACGAGCGAAGCGAGTACCATTTTCAAGGGCAATAATCAGGGCAAGACATGGATATAGCGAATTTCCTTTACTCAATAGGGTTAACACTAGGCTTCACTGCATTGAGTGCAGGGATCTATTTTAGAATCTTCAACAAAAAAGACATTGCCTTCTCCACAGCCCTCTACGGATTACTCGTATTTTGTATAGTCTATTTCGTATCATTTGAAAGCAATATCGGTCTCGGAATCGGATTGCTCGGTATTTTGAGTTTGATTCGTCTCAGATCTACACCTGAAAACCTCATAGACATCAGTTTTATCTTCTATTCAATCACTATTGGGCTCCTGAATGCTTCAATGTCAGACGATTTGCTCTCAGTAGTCATAGCGGACGGATTTTTGACAACTGTTCTTATCGCATTAGCATCGGGATTATTCTTCAGAAAAAATATTGTAACCAGCAAAGTTATTTTTGACGATTTAGAATTTGAAAAATTGAATAGTCTTAAATATTTGAAGGAAAGGGTGAAAAAGGACCTAAAGATCGATCCGATATATGTAGCAGTGACAAGAGTCGATTACTTAAAAGACAGTGTTAACGTAAAAGTTACTTATGAGCTTAAAAAATAACGTTCTTTCGAGTTTAAATAAAATAGCTCTAAAAGATTACCTCAAAAGAAAAGATCCATTATTTAAAGGAAGAAGAGAATATAAATTTTTGGTACCACTAGATTTGATTCCACATATTTTGGAATACTTGAAGGAAGATTTCAAATGTCTGGAACATGAAGAAGGCGGAATTTTCCTCTATAATAGTGTTTATTACGACTCAGAAAACATGAGTTTCTTTAACATGCACCGACAGAAAAAATTAAACAGATTAAAGATAAGAATAAGAGAATACAAAAGTGGGAAAAAGGGTAAATTCATCGAGAGAAAGACCAAAACCAAGGGTACATATACTTCAAAAAAACGAAGCAAAATCGACTCACAGTTCGAAGACTTCATGTCAAAACAATTCATTACTGATGGAATCAACCATCACGGCCTAAAAAGAGATGACCTCTCAGAAAAAGTACACATCGATTACAAAAGAATCTTCATGGTCTCAAGAGATTTCAAATGCAGAGTGACGATCGACTTCGATATCGAAGCAAATGATTTGAATGGCAAAAAAGCACAACTAATCCCAAACTTTGCAGTCCTAGAAGTAAAACAAGAAGGCCTCCCAAAAGAAATAATGAGATTCCTCCGAAGAAATTTCAAAATCCGAAGAAAAGGATTCTCAAAATACTGCGTCGCAACCTGCATGCTTTTCGATAACGTCAAAAAAAATAAATGGAAACAAACTCTAAAATACAACGAGCTCTAATCCTCCTTCTCCTCACAGTTGCAACCCTCTTGACCGGTTGCATAAGCCAAACAGAAGTGGTGATAGAAATAGACAGAAGTAATTTTAAATACAATTTCTTCCATGAAGAAGATGGACTTTTCGAATTTGAGTACAAAAACAACCACGAAGTTATAAAAATAGAGAACATTTACTTCCTAAAAGAATTAAAAACAGGTGAGCCTTCATTCCAGATCTTCGAGGTAACCGACAAGACAGAATTCGATCAAATGGCTTATGTCTGTGACACAGACGGTGCGAAAACAGTTTGCTACAGCAAATCAACACCAGACTTCATCGTAAAAGAAATCAATCTATTTCCAGGTGAAGACAAAGACAAATACAGGTTTGTAACACGAGCAGATGCTTTGAGGTACATGCTCCAGCTCAGACATCCGGAGACCGATTTCGCAACATTCGCAAGCAGTTGCTTCGACGACATCTATTATTCACACCCGGACAGCGGATATATTTGCTATGCCAAAGAAAATGGGATCGTAGAAGGAATCGCCGGAATGTTCTATCCAGACAGCGGAATAAACCTCTGGGGAACTCTCAAATTCCTATTCTTTATATATGACGAAGATGATTATGAATTCAACGAGGACGAAATAAACGAAGACATGTTTGAAAAAATGACGATCTACCACCACGCATATGAAGTAATCGCAAAATCACTCTTCGAAGGTATAATTATAAACGAAAAACAAGATCAGCTCTGGCCAAACAAAGTGCTCTACAAAGCAGAATTCGACGAAATTGTAGAAAACTTTTTCCTCTGGCAAAATGAAAAACAACTCCGCGACTACGAATACAGCGATGGATTCAAAATCAGTGATGAAATCTATATAAAGGGAATTTACACAGGCCTAACATTCGAAAAAGACAAACTAAAAGACTTCACATATGACAATCTCACCGACCACATAATAAAAGAAACAACAGAAGGCATAGAGATCTACGTAGAGGAAGGTCCAGAAATTTACCAATACTTAACAACCATAAAAGGCACAAACGCAAAAGAAATCTCAAGCCTAAAAGTGAACTACAACAAAGAGAAAATGAACGCTCACATCTTGGTCGAATACAAAAAGAAAGCTGCAGAGCATTACAAACTAGAAATCAAACCGGACCAATTCTCATATATGGAGACAGCCAAGAAATCCATTATTGAAGATCCAAACATTGCCCCAAATTCACTCAACACAAACCTCCCCTACTCCGTCGCAAAAGTGAAAGTCTATATGGAAGAAGACGACTTTGATAGCATCCTCGAAAACAGAACTCTCAACACTCGATATCCGGCATATTTAAAAATCCTTTATCCAGGCGGAGACATCGAAACCCACTCAGTTCTTGTGAAAATCCGTGGGAATGCAAACCGCGGCTACATAAAATCATCCTACACAATAGAAAGCTTCGACGACTTTGACAACGGTCTAGATGAAATAAAACTTCGAAGCATGATCAGCGACGAATCATTAATAAGAGAAAAATTAGTCTACACAGCATTCTCAAAAATGGGCTACCCTGAGCCATCATTCTCCGAAGGACTACTCGAGCTCAACAACAACTCCTTTGGCTTTTACCAAATCACAGAGGGTATAAAACAAGACTTCTTTGACCGCAGAGAAATCAACGTAAAGAACTGGTTCTACGCCCAAAACGTCACCTCCCCATACCTCGCAAACCTCACCGACCTCGGTGATGAAGACATCATAGAAAAACATTTCGAACCAAAAGGAGATGGAGATCTCGACCTATTGATAGATCTAATCCACGATATCGACGACAACAAATCTTCGTTAAAAGACGACATAAATCTGCAAAACATATTCGATTTCGCACTTTTCTGTTACATCTTCGGCTTAAACGATTCATTCACACACAATTACTATCTCTACATCGACGAAAACACCAAACAATGGAACATGTTCTTCTGGGATGTTGACGCAGGAATGGAATGGGCACCAGCATTCACAAAATCAGGATTCAAAGAGTTCGCAACGTCCACAGGCGACTGGTACAACGCTCTAATCCACTACGTCTTCAACAACATCTCTGACGAAGAGTTCAACTCAATGCTCGCAGATTTCAAACAAAGATGGGAAGACAATGTAAACATGACCGGCCTTCTAGACTACTATAAAGCCGAATACAAAGAATTCTTCGACTACGACAACGACCTCTGGAACGACCGATTCCTCGAACGCAAAGACAAAACCTACAACACAGTCCTAGCAATCTCCACACTCAAAACCTATTTGAAAAAGGTCGAAAGCGGACTAAAAACCATGTAAAGTTTAAGATTCTTTTATATCAGGTTGGTATATTTGCTATATCAGGTATACTTACGAATGCATTACAAATTAATGAAAACAGTATGCACTTGCTTCAAGTAAAAATTGATGAAAAGCTGAAGAAAGCTATAAGAAAAAAAGCTCAGAAATATGGTGTGCCTGATAGTTCACTTATCCGAATTGTCCTGACAAAGTCATTTCTAGAGGAAAAACCTGGAAATGTTTTTAATGCAGACAGAGACAATAGTGGAAAAGGGATTCTTATCGACGACCTAATTTCAAAATTATAATGACGAGTAGATTAGAAAAATTCATAAAATCCTTGGACAAAAAAACAAAGGATAGGTTAAAGAAAAAGCTGAATTCGATTAAAAGTAATCCTCGCAAAGGAGCAAATATCAAAAGACTTCAAGGTGCTGAAAAAGATCTATATAGGCTAAGAACGGGGAAGATCAGGGTGATTTATAAAATAGTTAAAAACGAAGTTCAAATTATAGACATTGATTATAGAGGTAATATTTACTAACATTACCTACATGAGCAGTTCCATCATTCCTAAACTTATAAAATCAGGTCTGACTGGCAGAGGAGGGGGCGGTTTTCCTACTGGAAAAAAATGGGAACTCGTGAAAAAGGCTGGAGGAAAAGAGAAATACATTGTATGCAACGGTTCCGAAGGAGAACCGGGCGTGTTCAAGGATAAATATATTTTGCAAAAGCACCCGGAGATGCTGATAGAAGGAATAGGTCTAGCACTAAATGAGCTAAAAGGCAGTAGCGCATACATTTTCCTAAACAAAGAATATTACGAGAAATTTAAAACAAAGCTTAAAAAACTTATCAAAAATCTTCCAATAAAATTGGTAAAAAAGAAGGGCGGATACCTATCAGGAGAGGAAACCACTCTACTAAACGAAATAGAAAATGCTGAAAGATACGAGCCTCGGCTCAAACCTCCATACCCAACTCAATCTGGTCG
>JAOZTS010000133.1:0-1003 GCA_029939035.1 Candidatus Altimarinota bacterium
TGTATTATACCACTGTTTTGTGCTTAATTCCTTTGACACACTTGCCGTTTTGTGCTATAGTATTCTTAGAGAAAATAAAAATAAATATAAATCGAGAAATTCATGCTAACTCTGTCACAGAATAAAAAGATTGCTATCTCTGCCGTTGCACTATTTCTAATGTCATTCATGGGAATGCTATTCTTTCTAGAGAACAATGGTGCTGAAATTGAGAATGGACATGTGAACATTCTTGACGTTGGTGGACACGGTGATGATGAAAACGGAGAGGGTGCTGAAGTGATCGTGATCGACCCAGAAACTATGTATCGAAGTTACCTTGGTGATACTGAAAACCCAATCTTTGTGATGAATGCAGAAGGTGAAATTGTCTTCGCAAGTGATGATTGTTGTGATCTTCTTGGAACAGAATGTAGAGATTTTGAAGGAACATCATTCTTTGAATATATAAATACAAAGGATCTTCCTGATTTTGTCACAGCAGAAATGAAGATTATGAATGATCCTAAACTGACTGAAGGAATGGGACCATTTAGAATGATCAATGGTGAAGAAAATATTATCGCCCTTTTCAATGCTTATCCTGTACTAGACGAAGCTTCAAAAGTTCAGGAAGTAGTGTTCTCTATCAATGACATTACAGCTCAAGTTGAAGAGATGAACTCCGAGGCAGAAGCTACGGCGTCTGCACTTGTGAGTATGAAATAAACGGGGTAATATGTTGCCCATATGGGTAACTATCAAGCAAGGAAAACCGAGCAAAAATGGCAAGAAGTATGGAAAGCGTCAAATCTATACAAGGTTGATTTGGATGCGCCTTTGGACGAGGCTTCGAACAAGGGCGGTGAAAAATATTACAATTTAGTGATGTTCCCTTATCCTTCTGGAGATAAACTTCATGTTGGGCATTGGTATGCCTATGCACCACCAGATAGTTGGGGAAGGTATATGCGAATGAATGGCAAAACCGTATTCGAGCCAATGGGTTTTGATAGTTTCGGGT
>JAOZTS010000133.1:1013-1821 GCA_029939035.1 Candidatus Altimarinota bacterium
TATGCGATCAAGACCGGTGTTCATCCGCAAGAAAGCATAAAAAAGAATGTAGAGTACATGGTTGGACAGCTTGAGGAGATGGGTGCAATGTTTGATTGGGATAAGACTCTTTCTACTTCGGAACCTGATTATTACAAATGGACGCAGTGGGTGTTTTTGCAGTTATACAAGCGCGGGCTGGCATACAAGAAGAAGTCGCCTGTGAACTGGTGTCCCGGTTGTCAGACGGTTTTGGCGAATGAACAGGCGCAAGACGGCACATGTGAAAGGTGTAATAGCGAGATTGAACATAGAGATTTGACTCAATGGTTCTTCAAAATTAGAGATTATGCTGAGGATCTTTTGGATCATTCGAGTCTGGATTGGCCTGAGAAAACCAAAGCTATGCAGAAGCACTGGATTGGAAAGAGTACTGGAATTGATATTACTTATGATGTTGAAGGCACAGACGATAAGATTTCGGTCTACACTACACGTCCTGATACGAATTTTGGGGCAACATTTGTGGTTGTGGCTCCGGAAAGTGAATTTGTAGCCAAGAATTTTGATAAATTTGAAGATGGTCCTGCCGTTCAGGCATATATAGATGAAGCACGTAAAAAAACTGATATAGAGCGTATTGCAGAGGGCAGAAAGAAGACTGGTGCATTCACTGGCCTGCACGCTATAAATCAGCTTACGGGCAAGAAAATGCCTATATTCGTGAGTGATTTTGCACTGGCACATGTGGGGACCGGATGTGTCGTGGGTGTTCCCGGACATGATATTAGGGACTTTGAATTTGCTATAGAGAAAGACCTTGAGGTTA
>JAOZTS010000005.1:0-5379 GCA_029939035.1 Candidatus Altimarinota bacterium
TAGGTATTGGAATTGGTTTTTTTATTCAAACCATTGTTGGTTTTGCTGCTACACTTTTTGCACTACCTATTTTATTAACCGTATTAAGCCTTCAAGATTCAATTGCTTACCTCTCAATTTTTCATCTAATATTTAGTATTCTTTTAATAAGTAGAAATTATAAAGATGTTAATAAAAAAATCACTTTAGAAGTTGCAACAGGCGGAATTATTGGTCTGATAGCAGGAATATTATTACTTAAACATGGAAATCCAGATTATTTAAAAATATTTTTAGGTCTTTTTATTGTGATGTATGTTATTCATTCAACTTTCAAGAAAACAGAAAATATAATTCTAAAAAAAATGGGAATTGTATTTTCATTGTTAGGAGGTTTTTTCTCAGGATTGTTTTCTGCGGGTGGGCCTTTATTTGCAAGTTATATTTATAATAAGTTATCAGATCAAAATGCTATCAGAGCAACTCTCATAGGCGCATTATTAATTATTAATATTTTCAGAATGCCATTATTAGTCGCCAATCAATTAGTCGATTTTAATATTGTTTTTCTATCACTTTTTATTTTACCCTTCTTTTTAATATCAATTTATCTAGGCGAAAAACTTCATAAACAAATTAATGAAACTGCCTTCAAAAATATTTTTTTAATCCTTCTTCTCATTAGTGGAATATCCTTAATAATAAGCCAATTTTAACCAGCAGATTTCTCAAAGTATCCCTCAACCTCTGTGCTTTCTGAAATATCAAGTTTAAAGTCATCAGCCGATTTTAGTCTTAATCTATCATATATTTCAAATACTCCACCATCAATTAACCTCAAAACTTGACCATATGAGAGCTTCTCAATTATTCTGCTCATTCTCTTTGGGTAGAATTTTAATCCACTTGATTGTGCTACTTTTATATGAAAATCACCTGATGAATACAAAGCAGGTTCATCCGCAAAAAAGATTCCTGACTCAGGAGTTCCCATTGCAGGCAATTGTGTCCAATCATTAAAAGCTCCTTCGTCTGGAGTTATATCAAGTAGATCAAATAATTTATCTAAAACCCCTTCAACACAATTTTTCTCTAATACACTGTAATCAAACACAACATTATTAATACCAAGTGAATCAACCTGAATAGCAATTTGATTAACTGTATTAAACGCTAAAACAAGATTATCTATCAATTCATCAGCACTCTTATTAAAATCAAATTGCTCAACCCACGAACATGCTGTTGCTAAAGCTTTTCGTACACTAATCACCACTGAAAGCGTTTCAATTCTAATGCCAGCTTCTAACAAGATTTCAAGAGGATTTACTGTAGATTCCTCTTGTGTATAGGGTCCTATTGTTTCTTTCAAAAATATACTATCAATGTTTGGAATTCTATATTCAGATCTTCTATTGCTTAACCTGTAACGTAAAAGGGCCTTAATAGGCTGATACCAAGATTCTATACCTGCGCTTGAAAACACTCTCAACTGAGCTGTAGTAGAACTTCTACAAGGTGCAATACCAAGAATTATTTTAGGAACATCATCTGGAATTGTAATATCATCTGCCAGATTCTTTGAAGTAATTTTCGCTTCCATAACTGCTAGTAAAAATAGTGGAATCCAAATTACACCACCTTTCAGGAATTATCAAACTGGATTGTTTTCACATCAATCCTCTGTTGACACCCCCTAGGGGTGTCTGCTAGATTCTTTGCAATTCCTAACTTTTTACACATGAAAACGTATAAACAATTGATAAATAATATCGTAGGGCAGCTGAATGGAGTGAACCGAATGATGGAAAATGAAGATGAATGTTTCAAAGTTCTTACACAATTAAAAGCTGCAAAGTCGGCTCTTAACTCTCTTTCAAATAAGTTTCTACAGGAAAAATTCCTTAAATGCCTAGAAAAAGGAAACGAATCTAAAGAAGCTGTTTGCAAAAAGTTTTTTACAGAAATATTAAATTAACCAATACATCATGAAGAGTAAATTTTCACCACTACTATTTTTAGCCTCGCTCGGAGCGGGTGGAATCTCCGTTATTCCTTTTGCTTTTCTTAATTACACTTTTCCGCATGAAAAGGGACTTATCAAAATGGCTCATATCCCCTACGACACATTAGAGCTTTGGCAGGGGTTTTTGTTCAGATTCCTTGAAGCTACAATGATCACATTTGCTGTGATTCATATTGTCCTTTCTGTTATTTTCTTTGTAAAATTGGTTCAGTGGATGCGAGAAGATGGCTACAAGAAGTTCATAGAGAATCCTTTGGCAAACTCGGCTATTTTGGCTCCGTTTATTTCGATTGTTATGACGATGAATGTGATGATTGGACCAGCTCGATATTTTATTCCTTCGTTTTCGGATAATCTGCAGTTATTCATGCTTCCTGCCTTGGTGTTCTGGGGAGTAATTTGGCTTCTTCTAATGAGAATGGAAATAAAATTACTTAAGACCTCTTTTGAAAAAAGTTTTGATATCAGTAAAATTCATTTTGGGTGGCTGTTGCATCCATTTGCATTGGGCATGTTGACTGTTACCGGAACTGGAATTGCCGCTCTTTCCGCTGACGCTTCTGTTGCTCATGTTGCTGCTTTTATGTCTGTGGTATCTGGGACAATGGGGGTTTTCCTGCTTCTCGTAAAAATGATTACTCTGTTCAAGAGCCATTTTGCCGCAAAGGGTTTGCCTGAGAGGCAATTTCTTCCTAGTTTTTTGATTGTGGTTCCAAATATTACTCTATATGCAATTAGTGCTTTTCGGCTTGGTCACTATCTGGAACGACACCATGGTGCTGAGATGGGAGCATATTTTTTGATTGTGATGGTAGTCGCTTTTGCTTTTGAGACGTGGTACTTGGCTTTTGGCATTAGTCTTTTGAAGGACTATTTCAGGAGACATTTCTCAAAGGAATATTATGTCTCACAGTGGGGGCTAGTTTGTCCTCTCGTGGCATATGCAGTTTTGGGAAGTTTTGTTTATAACGTATTTGTTCCAAATATTGCGCTTTATGCACTGATCCTTTTAGTGACGCTTGCTGTTGTAATTTTGTTCTTTGTTTTACTTGGAAAACATATTAAGTGTGCCAAAAACAGGGGCGGTTCTAATTTGACATGTTATTAGAAAACTGGGTAATCTGTGATGCATAAGCTATCAATACCTAATTACAATAAAATCATGAAAAAATTATTATTACTTTTACTCACCTTTGTTCTTGTTGGATGTGTGAGTGTAAGTCTTAACTCTGGAGAGGACAATGACGAGTCTGGGGATGTTGCGGAAGAAATCACTGAAGAGGTTGTCGTGGACGAGTCTGAGGAAATTGTGGAGGATGTTGAAGAGGAAGTTGTGGAGGATGAAGAGAATATTGGTTGCGGAGGACCTGATTGCGATAATGAGATGCTGATCAGTAGTTATTATAAGTTGATTGCTGATGGTGATCTCTCTACTGCTTATGCGATGAAGTATGAACCAAATGTTAACTACGAGACCTTTAAGGGTTGGTATGGCAATGTTCTTTTTGCTGATGTTAGAGATTATGAAGAAATTGATGACAATAAGTATCAGTTTGTTGTGGATTTGGGAGAAGTTGGAGATGTTAAAAACTCATTTATGGTTGTAATGGTGGTTCGTGGTGGACTTTTGGATACTCTTTCATCTACAAATATGACTATTAAAAGTGGAACAGAGGTTTATGTAAAAGTATTCTCTGATGGTGATGATCTTTACGTAAAAAAGGATGGTGAGGAGATTTTCGTTGATTCGTTGAGAATGAACAAAAATGATCCTGTAATGGGTGAATCATTGTATAAATACCATCTTACGGATGATGGTAAATATTTGGCTTATCAGGTTGGCGTTTGGGAAGCAATGTATGTGAACGTTTATGACATTGAGAGCGAAAAATTTATATATGAAGAGTTTGGCGTAACTTCGTTTGGATTTACGGCTGAGGAAGATTTTTTCTATGCTTGTACAGAGGCTGGAATGTTGGGAGACATGATGAGAATATATAATGTTCCAAGTTTTTCATTAAAAAGAGATTTATTGCCTGCTGAATCGGGATTGATTGTGATGTATTGCAATGGATATGCTTCGTATAACAACAGCTATTCATATACTTTGACTTCTGATTGGAGTACAGAAAATAAGCAGGTTTACTATTTCGACACAAATACTGTTGAGTAGTTAGGCCAGTTTCGTCTATGCCGTTCTTTTGAACCAACTCTTTATTTTATCCATAACCCCCTTTTTCGTTTTTTCCACGCTCTCCATTGCCGGGATTGGTGGTGGCTCTTCTCTTGGCATTCGATCATCGGTCATCGAGAAATATTCAGGAACCTGGATATCCTCACTTTCGTTTCTCGGTATATCATAAACCGATGGAATTGCGTCTGCTGGGATTGCTGGTGGTCTTTTCCTATCTGCCATCATTTTTCCGAGTATTGGTTTGATTTCTGGTAGTGGTGCTGATCCATACATTGGTATAGTTTCCTCAGCAATTATTTGGTCATCTTCTACCGGGATTGGTGGTGGCTCTTCTCTTTGCATTCGATTATCTGTCATTGAGAAATATTCAGGAACCTGGATATCCTCACTTTCGTTTCTCGGTATATCATAAACCGATGGAATTGCGTCTGCTGGGATTGCTGGTGGTCTTTTCCTATCTGCCATCATTTTTCCGAGTATTGGTTTGATTTCTGGTAGTGGTGCTGATCCATACGCTTTTGGAGCAATCATTTTTGATAAAAGTATGTCTTCCTCTTTAATTTCATGAACTATTGCGTCTCTTGGAATTGGTGGTGGAGTTTTTCGGTTGGCCATCATTTCTCCTAATACTGGTTTTAGCTCTGGGATTGGCGCTGATCCAAATGCTTTTGGCGGAGCTGGTGCTTCTGTTGCAAGCATGCTCTTTCTTTCCTTGTCTTTTTCTATTGTTCTTTCAGCATGCATTGGGACTTCTTTTACTCTAACTAATCTTTCATGAAGTATTAGGGTTGCTTTTGAAACGTATGATCCTTTGTCTGCATGTGATAATTCCTTTTTTTTCTTAAAGTATTTTGACAAACCATTGTATTCAATTCCATTTTTGATTAGGGGGGATACGGATCTTTGGAATGCAAGAACAAAGTTAAGAACTCCATTTCCTCCAAAAATTTCATCATAACTTGCATGTCCTTCACTAATCATTCTTTTTAATCCGATATATGAACAATAATCTGGTTGATAAGTAAGAACTTTTATTATGGCAAAATTTCTTTTAGAATTTGGAAATTGAGATGAATCTATATGTTTCTCAAGACTGTTTAGTGCATTGGCTGCTAATAATTTTTCGTTGTACCAATTAGCTCCATTGTTTACATCTCTATGAGGTTCTTTGTCAGCTTCT
>JAOZTS010000005.1:5389-21989 GCA_029939035.1 Candidatus Altimarinota bacterium
AACGTTTTGGTGGTACCCCATTTCTATCCGCAAGTGTAGCTGGAACATCAGGAGAGCTTCCCCTCATTAAATCTCTCAAATTAAGACCATATCTTCCTGATTTGAAGTATCTATCATATACTTTCTCTAGTTTTTCTTTTGTTTCTTTTGATTTCAGTTTAGTTCTATTCAAATCTCTATCTGCTATCGTCACTTTCTTTGGTGTTTTTAGTGTAATGGGAATAGATTTAATTCTTTTAATTGGTTTTGGTCCAGTTAAATCTTTGTTTGCTTTCTTTACTTTGATTGGTGCTTTCATCGGCGACACCATCGGAGCTTGCATTGGCTCTTGTTTTGGCTTTGGTCCCATTAATATTTTCTTTGCTGAATCTTTATCAGCCGTTTTTGAGGCTATTTTATCTTTTTCTTTTGATGATTCTCCTTGTCCACATTGGTTTACGGCATATCCAGTCCCTCCTAAAACACTTAATATGACTGCTAAAACCACTCCTTTTACTGCTTTAGGGTGATCAGCGAACCAAGACCGAAGTCTTTTGAACCTTTTGTCAGGATCCTTTTCTTCTATAATTTCTTTTGCTTCTGCGTTTGCAGCCCCAATGTCTTCTGGAATTATTTCAGGAACAAGATCTTCAGCTTGCCCAATATACATAGATGATGGAATTGATTCTGGGACAAAGTCTGTTCCTGGTTCTGGTTCTGACCCTGCAGCTAGCATTGGGCTTGGGGCTGGTAAAGGAGTTAGGTCTGGATCAGCAGAGGCTGGCTCTGGCTCAATAGCTCCTCCTACAGGAGATTGTCCTTCATCAACTACCTCAACGTCTTCCGAAGATAGTTCTTCAGCTTCTGGCTCTGGATCTGGTTGTGGTTCCTGTTCTGGCTCTGGTTCAACCAGGCCATCTAAATACTCCAAAAAAGAGTTATCCTCATCAGATTCAGATTCTGGTTCTGACCCAAACGTAAGGCTTTGGGGTTCAACTGCTGTATCTTCACAGTCATCAAAACCTGCCGCAGTTTCCTCTGCAAATCCAACTCCAACTGCTCCCAATCCTTGCTCTATTTGTTTTCTTTCTCTTCCTACTCTTTCCTTCGCATCTCTTTTGTCTTCTGCCAGCCCCATTATTCTTCTTTTTTGGGACAAGAATTCGTCGTTTATTATTTCAATCATAATCTTTCCTACTTCTGTCCCTGCCTCTTCTTTCAAACCTATCTTCCTGAAAAAATAACAAAATGTATTCATTGACGAATGAGAAGCAACTTCTCCAAACATTACCTCAAAGAAATCTTTGTCGCTTTCAATTTTTTCTAATTTTTTTCTCAATCCCTTTACTCCTTGTTTTTCTAAATTCTCTTCATGCCTGATATTTAAGACTCTTAGGAATTCACCGAATGCTTCTGTTATCGGACTTCCTAAGTGTTCTTTTACATATTTCTTATACAGAGATTCTTTGTCCCTTCCTGTTATCCCTGATCTTATTGCTAAACATATAAAATCTATAAAACTTCTATTTTCGGGTTTACTGTGTTGAGTTTTGTCTTCCAAAAATGCTTTTAGCTTTTCTTCGCTTGCAATTTCTTCTGGAAATATATATTTAACCGCATCTTCTTCGTCCAACAATCCGAGCATGGCCTTTTGCACTAACGGTGGAATACCATTCTCCTCAGAATACTCTAATCGTTCCGGGATTAAATCTAGATTGCTACTAATAAAATACATTTCTACTTCTCCAATCAAATCGACTGCTTTATCACAAATTCCATCATAAACCTCGTCTCTTTCATCGTGCTTACCGTATACTACTTCTTCCTCTTCATTAGTAGGTTTGTCTGGTGTCATTTAGTATGAATTAGGAAAATTGGAGGTAAATTTACCACCATAATCCTTGTTTTGTCAACCTTTCCCCTATAGGTTTTTTATTTCTCTGTCTTTTTCTACTTCCACCTTTTGATAAATATGCTCAAAAATGGTATACTGTAGGGATATTTTTGTACTAATTTATGAAAAATATAGACGAAAAATACAAGATTTTAAAAGAAAAGCTTTCCGGGCTTTATTTTCTGACAGAAGAGGAAACTGCAGAGATTTTGGCTAGGGCAAAGGGCATGAAAGAGGAAGGATTTGATGAGCTCTTTAAGGTCTTTGATGAGGCAAAGGAGAAACAAGATGATTTCCTCATAAAAGTAATTGAAAAGGACAACTCGTTCGTAGATGGTCTAAAAAAATCACTTCACAAAATGTACTCAAATACAGCAGACGAAGTCACAAAACAAGAAAGCGAAGACGCTGAGGAATTACTAAAAGATCTATAAAAAATGTTTAAAAATAAAAACACACATTTACAGTTTCCAAAAAAAGAACCTCTTTTTGTATATAATCTTGAAAAAGGGTCTGCTCCTCAAATTGCACCTGGGGAACTAGCAAGACTGAAGGGAAAGGCTGAAACTGGTGAATTAAATGTTAGTAGCTTGGCAAATCGTGCAAATTTTATATTTAAATCGTTTGAAGATCGGCTTGCAGAAGTTCCAAAGGCTTTTCGTTCAAAGCTGAAACAACAAATTGTTAATTATTTTTTGAATACTGCTGATAATTTCGACAAGAATGCTGTTAAGGGACTGGATAAGAAGTTTGAGTTTAGAAAATATAGAGGTGCGGCACTGAGTAAGATGACTTATATTTTGAACAAGTATGCTCCTTCAAAAGCTATGATTAAGGCTAGAAGAAAAGAAAGACGATCCTTCAAGGATTATCAGGCGCAAATGGAAATGATGTCTAGAGGGAAGCCAAAATTCACAAGCAAAAATGATGCATTTAGTACAGCTGGTTTGACCAGTCCAGAGCGAATACAAGACGAGGTATTAAAAATCAGATCTCAGACTGGAACTATGCAGGAAGAGGGAGGAAAAATGTTGAAGAAAATTGCTATTACAAAAAACTCCCACAACTCTTGGAAATCTGCCGGCCTACAAGTAAAAACTATGGGTAGGTTTTATGGAGGTGACTCTAGAAAAGATATTAATACAGATATAAAAGATATAAATAAATCTGATATTCTCAAACGTTTCCAAAAAAAGCAGAAAGCTATTGAAGCACATGGAGAACGGCTAATCGCAAAGGGAAAACTACTGAAAAAAATTGTCAGGGAGGAGAGAGATAAAGAATTGGCGCAGTTTGATAAAAAAACCGCAGGAAAGGAAAGCAAAAAACTCAAAAATAAAGAGCAGTATAAAACTTTTTTGCAGGCGCGAATTGATATATTGGCAGAAAAAGGAAAATTGGTGGGCATTGCAAACCTAGAGAAAAAGATCTTGGTATCAAACAGGAATAAAGCTGCATTGGTTTTTGCAAAAAAAGATAGGATGAAAATGGCAGACGATGCTATGGGTGGTGCTGTTCGACAAATTGATGTGGCTCTACAAAATCAAAATCTTACGAAAGAAGCTAGAGCTAGACTTTTAAAGAACAAAAAGCTGCTTACAAAAAAACAGGGACATTTGGCATTTGATATGGGCAATGCAGAAAGATACGAGAAACAGATAAAAGAGAGTGATAGTTATAGTAAGAGAAGAGAAATAGCATCCAGCAAGGGATGTATAAGGATTGATGATTATCTTGCCACCACTTTAGACCCATCTATCAGTGCATTGGATGATTCTCTTCGTACACTAGAGATCCAACAACTAGAAAATGGTACAGAGCGTGAACAAATTCTCGCTAAGTATGCGAAATATGATGATGTTGTGGACAGACTAAATGCTGGTGTGGCTGATAATGTGTTGCAAAACAATCTTTCTAATTCATTTTTAACTACAACTCTCGATAAACAGCTCACTTCTGTAAAGAGCCTTTCTAACTTGAAAAAAGTTGGTTTTTTTGGAAAAGTCTCTGCGAGTTTTGATGGAACGTCTGATGGAATAAAATGGTATTTGAAAGACAATCTCGTTGATAAGGGATTGGATCCATTTGCAAAATGGTTAGGGAGTAGTGATATTCCTGTTTTGAAGTATGTTGGTAAAATTGCTGGAATGGCAGTTACAGCTGCATCAGCATTGGTAGAATTATCCCAAGAACTTTTGAGTACAGCTGCAACAGTAATGGGGCATCCTATTGAGACTTTGAAAGGACTGAGCATGCTCTTTCGCCCAAGTACCGCTGGAAAAGCTTGGGGTCAAGTTTTTTCAGGAATGGCGGCTAAAAATGATTGGAAGAAGGGTAATTATATAAAAGCCCTTACAAAAACTATAACAAATATCCTTTTGACCGTGACTGGAGCAACTGCTGTAAAGGGAGGCCTTACGGCTGCAAGATCGGCTCTTATTGCCACTCGAGGTCTAGGATTGCTTACTAGAACAATTACGGTTACGGGAGCATTCTTTAAAGGTATTGGTGGTTCGTTACGGCAAACTGGCCGTGGCCTTATGGATAAAGCAAAATCTACTACTCAGCTACTTTTTACAAAAAAAGGATTGCAGTCAATGGCTACTTCATTTACAAGTACGTGGGAAAAAGGTTTAGATAAAGTCGCCACCTTTAGGGAAAATTCGCGTATTGGAAAAATGCAAAAAGCATATAATAAAGCTGTGGTGGTTGTGAGGAAAAAGATGATTGGCCCTCCGCCTATGTCAACGTTAGATGCCACAAAAGCATTGGTGGCACAAAATAGAAAATTGGCCGATCAGGCATATGCGTTTGTAAAGGAAATGAGAAAACCTTCTCCGGAGGCTCAGTTCAAGCATGCTGTTGGTGATTATAGAACTAGTATAAAACACACAATGAATTCAAACCCAAGCTGGTCAGTTCGTCAAGCTAGTGAGAATGTTCTTGCAAGACGTCCAGAATTGCATAGAAAACTTCTGGCTTTCAAGAAGAAAGGACTTAAGTGGCCTGCAGAATCTGACCTCATGAAACAATTAAGTTGGGATAATATTAGAGATACAAAGAAAATTGCAGCATGGAAAAAGAAACACAGAACTAGAGAATCCGCTCCAGAACCTGCGTCTAACGCACCAGCAACAGCAACGGAAACAAATAGTGGAGTTACAGCAGTTAGTGGAAGTGGCAGAGCCAAGTCTCCTATTACAGGACCTGTGCATGTTCCTACTGCTGCAAAAGCACCACCTATCCCCGCAGCTGCTTTTGGTCGAAATACACCAAAACAAGTTCTAGTTGATGATCTTGTTGGCAGAGTAAATCGTAGAATGGAATTCAAAAGAGGAACTCCTCCTAAAAAAGCTATGGAGGACGCATTAGCAACTGTAAATGGCGATATTAAAGATCTTTATAAATCGAAGAAGATTGATACAAAAGCAGTCCTCGAACAAGCAATTAGAGATGGTAAAATCCCAAAGAAAGCTATGCCAAAAATTGATTATTCAGCTCCAGGAGCTGCGACTGCAAAACCTGCTGTTGCACCTAGGGAGAATACAGTTGTGACTGCTGTATCTGGTCCTAAACCTGCAATGGCAGATATCACCAAGAGCCCAAAATATGACATATATTTAAAAATTAAAAATAAAATTGCACGGACAATGCACAAAAGAAAATGTTCTAAGCCCGTCGCTGAAACTTTTGTAAAGAAAAGTGACCCTAAAGGTTATACAGCCTACCTAGCTATTGCAAGGATGAAGAAAATAGTCCCAGCTAAATCTGCTTCTGCTGGTGTTCCACAACCAACATCTCCGTCTCAACAACCAGTACCGCAGCCAGCCTCTTCTGCTCCTAAACCAGCAGCAAGAGACTCCGTAAAAACGAAAGTTATAGAAAACCCAAACCAAGCAGCCTAATTGCTAGAGCCCCCTTCCATCAATATCTACCAATTTCTGGAGATATGAATTTAGGCAATGTTGAGTGAAATCGATTCTTTGAACTTGTTCTGTTGTGGCTGTGAGGAATCCACCTATGGCTTTTTCCTCATCGTCGATGGTTTGTTTTGTGAGGAAATTGTAGTTGTATGATATTCGAAGGAAATCTCCTTCATCAACTTGCAGTTCTTTGCTTTTTGCTAACCAGAAATCAATTTCCTCCATGTAGTACTCCTTTTCTTCGGTTGTAAGGTTCGGTTCCAGAACGCTGTAGGCGCTCGTTACGCCCTCTATGTATGCACATCTGTTTCTGAGTGTTCCTCTGACTCCTTTGTAATAATCTATTCTCCAGTCCGTGTAGTCTTTTACGAATTCGTAATATTCTTCTTTTGGGTCCATTGCGTAGAGGTCTTTGATTGCAGCCATTCCCCAGAGATAATAGTTGTTATCCCACTCTGCTCTGTAGATCTCTTCAAAATACTTGAAGGTCTCGTCGAGAACTTCCTTCACTTCTTCGTCAGGGCTGTATAGGTAGTATCGGGTTAGGGCCAGGAATGCTTCTCCGTTGCTGAAAGAGGATTCCTTTGTTGATTGTTCTTTATTTGCGTAATAACTGTCTCTGAATCCTTTTGTTGGGACTCTCATTGCCATCAAGTAGTCTTTGTAATCTTCTATGAGTTTCTTGTAATCTGATTTGTAGCTGCTACTTGATTGTGCGATATCTATGATTCCGACAAGTGCGAGACTGGTTCCTCCGAGTGTGCACCGTCCCTCATATTTCAGGAGACATCTGAATGATTCCCCGTTCAACTCCCCTTTTGTTGTATTTGCCTCGAAATACGAGATTGCTTTTGTGATTGTTTTTTCGAGATCTAGTTTGTTTTCTGTGTCGTTTCTAAAGAGCTCGCCCAGCACGTAGAGGCCTCCCGCTTGCCGAACCATGTTGTCTTCGTCAATGTATCTGTCGAGGAAAGGCATGTATTCGTATTTGAAGTGCCCAGAGTTTTCTTGGGCATTTTTAAACCAAGAGGTTCCATTTTCTATTACTTCACGTAGTTCGTTTGTGGTGAGGGTTTCTTGCTCGCCGAATCTTAGGACTGAATTTTGTAGGAATTCACTATTTTGGAATCCTATGAATACAACTGCGATTAATAGTAGAGCTGGGAATATTAGTTTTTTCATGATTTATAAGTTTATAGGTTTTTTTCTGAATTTATCGTGAAATTTGCTGACCTTATCATAAAGATTTCTGAGTTTGTCATATGCTTCCATTACTATTCCCCTGTCGCCACCTATTGGTTCTACTTTTATGAATGGCACTCCTATGTGGATTGAGCCGCTGTCTGTTATGTAGTTGTCGCCTATCATTACCACTTGTGATTCTGGGAGGCCGAGTGCTTTTACGGCTTGCCTGAATCCTTTTTTGCTTGGTTTTGGTGGGAGATTTGTCAGAACTTTCACATATTTTTCAATTGGCTCGTATCGGTTTGATTTTGCCATATTTGAGTAGATGGCTATTTTGATGCCTTTTTCGCTGAGGGCTTTTATGTGTTCTGTGTTTTCTGGAAGAATGTCGCCGTGGTTGCGAGCGATGCAGTCGTCGGTGTCGAGCAATATTCCTTTTATTTCTAAGCCGGAAAGTTTGTTTAACTTTTCGATGTCCAGGTTTTTGAATTTATCGAGGCGGGCTAGTGTTTTTGTATAGCTTGGGAGAAATAATCTAAGTAGCTGAAGAAGTTTAAGGACGGTCAGTCCTTCCCTTGAATTGTCTTTTTGATCGCTCTTTTTCTCCATTGGTTGCCCTTCGGGCTGTTAGGTTGGGCATACGCGTTCGCTTCGCTGCCGCGTGTATGTTAAAATTGTAGCAAGTTTTTTTAACAATCTCTACTATGGAAATCGAAGAAAATGTTCCAAAGCCTGAATCTGTGGGAATTAATCCTTTTTACGTGTTTATTTACTTGGCAGTTTTTGCGGGAATTTTTGTTTTCCCAGGCCTTGTTTACGGGTTTAATGTAGACGGGTATAGCCTGGCAAATCTTTCTACTCTTTATCTGTATCTAGCTCCTGCCTTTTTGTTTTCTCTCGTTGGAATAATGACAGTTCGCAGAAAATATTCAGTCCTTTGGGCTTTTATTTTTGCTGCAATCACTTTTGGATTGATTTGGAAAATGGGTTGGGGTGATTTCGTTAGTTTCTAGCCAGGACTATTGCGGTGACGTGCTTGGCCCCGGCGTTTTTGAGAACTCTGCTGCATTCGTTTAGAGTACTTCCTGTTGTGACAATGTCGTCGATAAGGAGGATGTTTTTGAGCTGGGGGTGTGGTGTGATAGTTATTGAGTTTTTGAGATTATTTAGTCGATGACTTCGGTCGAGATGGGCCTGTTGGCTTCGTGATTCTTTTTCTGATAGGCAATCAATGAGTTTAGTGTTTGGGAGAATTTGAGTTATGGCTTTGGCCAGGAGTAGAGACTGGTTGAATCCTCTTTTTTTGAAATTCTTTTTGTGAATGGGTGCCGGAACTACATGCGCTCCACTTGTACAATTTTTTAGTTCGTTTTTTAGGAGTTTGGTAAATATTTTTATTAGGTCTTTTGAAAATTTGTACTTGAATTTGATTATTAAGTTTTTGATCTGGGAATAATCTGCACAGACAATTAGTTGATCGAATAAATAGTCCTTTTGGCAGTGGTTGCTGCAAAACTTTCCATTTGCGTTTTCTCTTTTGCAGTGTGGGCATTGTTGGTTTTTTCTTATGTCTATTTTGAGGAAACATTCATCACAAATATCACTTCCCTCCTTTCCACATTCCACACAAACCTTTGGAAAAAATATATCTAATAGAAAATTCATAAAAGAATATTAGCGAACACTTTTAAAAAAATCTTAAAATCTTGCTATACTGCGAATCATGAAGATTGGTATCGATGCATCTAGGTATGCAGACAACGAGGCGACTGGAGTGGAATGGTACAGCTATCACATTATTAATGGATTGATAGCGGAAGCAAAAAATCATGATATTTTACTGTATTCGAGGAGAAAGTTGCGTGTTAAAGGCGCAAAGAATCGGGTTTTGCCTGCGAAAAGGCTTTGGACTCTGCGTGCTTTGTCAAAAGAGATGAAGGTTAATCCACCTGACGCTCTTTTTGTACCATCACATGTTCTTCCGCTTACATTGCCAAAGAAGAGCGTGATCATGATTCATGATGTGGCTTTCAAGTATTTGCGAAAATCATACTCATTCTTTCAATACCATTATTTGAACTGGTCAACTAAGTTTGCGGTAAAACATGCTACAAAGATTCTGGTTCCGAGTGAGGCGACTGGTGACGATTTGGTGAAGTTTTTTAAATGTCCAAAAAAGAAGATCGAAGTAGTGCCTCATGGGTTCACTGCTCCGGAGGTTTCTGACAAGGAGATTGATAAAGTTATGAAAAACTCTGAAATTTTCAAATATTTCAAAATTACTAGGGACTCTCAATATATTTTGTTTATTGGACGTCTGGAGAGCAAGAAAAATTTGGTTCGACTAGTCGAGGCATTTGATGATTTTAGAAAATCTCATCCTGAGTATCGGCTTATTTTGGCGGGAAAAAGAGGTGTCGGATTTGAAGATTTGGTAAAAGCTGTGAACCATTTGAAGATGGCAGATGCTGTTGTGATGCCGGGATATATTACTGAGGAGGAAAAGGCTGCTCTTTATAAACATTGCAAAATGTTTGCATTCCCGTCTTTATACGAGGGATTTGGTTTGCCGATTCTGGAATCATTTCATTATAAAAAACCTGTGATGACTTCGCACGTTTCTTGTTTGCCTGAGGTGGCTGGAGACGCGGCTTATTATGTTGATCCTTATGATCGAGAAGTTATGACTGCGGCTATGGAACGCTTAGCTGATGATGAAAACTTTGCCAAAAAGCTTGTTCATCTAGGGACAGAAAGATTAAAATCATTTACGTGGAAAAAAGCGGCGAGGAAAACATTAAAAATTATCACTAAGTAAATGGACAACAAAGCGATCTCACAAATATTTGATGAAGTTGCAGACATCCTAGATATTCTGGGGAAGAATGTTTTCCGAATAAATGCTTATAGGAAAGCTGCTTTGACTGTTCTGAATTTACCTAGAGATCTGAGAGATATTGTGGATAAAACACCAAATGACTTGCCTAAGATTCCGGGAATTGGGCAGGGCTTGAAGGCTATGATTGTGGAGTTGGTGCAAACCGGGCACAGCGAGGAACATGAAAAATTAAAGAAATCGATCCCTGCAGGCTTGCTGGAAATATTGCATATTAGAAGTTTGGGTCCAAAAAAGGTGAAACTTTTGCATGGGAAGTTGGGAGTGAAGAGCGTCAAAGAATTGAAGAAAGCTGCGGAGGCTGGAAAAATTCGTGAACTGGAAGGAATGGGTCCTCGGAGTGAAGCTGTGATCTTGAAAGCGATCGAAGAGTATTCAACCTTTTCACCAGATAGGACGTTGATTGGTGAGGCGAAAATGGAGGCTATTCGGATTATTGAATATATGAAAGGCTGCAAGAAAGTTGAGAAAATCGAATATGCAGGGAGTTTGCGAAGAGCGAAGGAAACTATTGGGGATATTGATATTTTGGTAACTGTAAAAGATCCGGAGAAAAGCCATGAGGCGGTGATGGAACATTTTACCTCTTATGATGATGTTTTGAATGTGATCGCAAGTGGTGATACGAAATCGACTATCATGCTGATAAGCGGAATGCATGTGGATCTGCGGGTTATTGATAATGATAGTTTTGGTGCGGCGATGCATTATTTTACGGGGAGCAAACAGCACAACATAAAGATTAGAGATATTGCGAAGAAGAAAGGACTAAAGGTTAGTGAGTACGGAGTTTTCAAAGGTGAAAAGTTAATAGCTGGAAAAACTGAAGAAGACGTATTCAAGGCTGTTGGATTTCCATACATTATTCCAGAGATTCGTCGAAATGAGGGAGAGATCGAGTATGCTTTGAAGAATAAAAAAATGCCTAGGTTTGTAGAGCTTTCGGATATTCGAGGGGATCTACATTGTCATTCGACATATAGTGACGGAAAGTATTCCGTGGAAGAAATGACTCAGGCGATGATTGCGAAGGGATATGAGTATTTTGCGATGACGGATCATTCTTCTCTAGTGGGGGTTACGGGTGGAATGGGGACTGCGGATATAAAGAAGCAGTGGAAAGAGATTGATAAGTTGAATAAGAAATATGATATAAAAATCTTTAAAGGTTCGGAGGTTGATATTTTGAAAGACGGAGGTTTGGATTTTGATGATGAAGTTTTGAAAGAATTGGATGTTGTGATAATTGCGGCTCATCTTTATCAAAGACTTGATGCGAGGGAGCAGACCGAGAGATTGATTACTGCTATTGAGAATCCTTATTCGACTATCATGGCTCATCCATCTGGGAGGCTGATAAATAAGCGTCCACCAATGGAATATGATGTGGAAAAAGTGATTGATGCATGTGCTGATAATGGCATTGCGTTGGAGATAAATGCGAATCCTATGAGATTGGATTTGATTGATAGGTATGTGAAGATTGCGAGGGATAAAGGAGCGAAGATTGCTATCAGTACTGATGCGCATAGTCCATCACAGCTAGACTATATGGAGTTCGGAGTTGGAATTGCACGTCGTGGATGGTTACAAAAAAATGATATTTTAAATACGCAACCTCTTTCTAATTTAGGCCCGAAACTGTTTGACACCAGTGTTTAGGTGAGTATAATACGGCTAATAGTGATTATTTCTTTAACATAAAAAATCATGAAAAAATTACTAGCTATTCTTACAGTCAGCTCAGTCGTCCTAGTTGGATGTTTGGGAGGAGTGAAGGATGAAAAACAGGCATTTATCGATGCTACTGTTGAAGCTACATGTCTTGTTTTCCAAGCGGACAACATCTTTGATCCTGCTTTAGAAGAACAAGCAATCGCAATCTACAAGGATCACGGTTTTGATGCTGATGATGAGGTTGCAATGACAGAATTGACAGAAAAATACCAAGACGATGAAGATGTACAAGCTGCAATCACACAAGCTCTAGAAGAATGTGCTGGTGATTTCGCTGATGCATTTGCAGATTTGGCAGATGATTTAGAAGAAACTGTTGAAGATCTAGAAGAAGTTGTTGAAGACGCTGAAGAAGTAGTAGAAGAAGTTGTTGAATAAGTGTGTTGAATTAAGGTAAATTGAGGGCGGCAGAAATGCCGCCCTTTTTTATTCCCCATTATATGAAAGTAGCACTTGTACATGATTTTCTCGTTAAACTAGGTGGAGCAGAGCGCGTACTTGAAGTGTTTTCGAAGATGTTTCCGAAGGCTCCGATCTACACTCTTTTTTATGACAAGGAAAAGGTTGGAGATGTATTCCCTGAAGAAAGAGTTAAGTGTTCGTCTCTCCAGGACTATCCTGGCTTTCTAAAAAACCGTTATAAATTTTTGGTAAATAAATTTCCTCAAGCTGTTGAAGATTTCGATTTCTCTGATTACGATCTAGTTCTCAGTTCGAGCACTGCCTTTTCACATGGAATTTTGACTCCATTGAAAACAAAGCACCTTTGTTACTGTCACTCCCCTATGCGCTACGCATGGGATTGGTCTAATGAGTATCGCGAAGAGAATAAGATCAAAGGTTTGAAGGCTATGCTATATGCTCCATTAATTAAATATTTGCGGGAATGGGATTTCCTGGCAGCGGACAGAGCTGATGCATATATTGCGAACTCGAGGAATGTGAGGAATAGAATTTCGAAGTATTACAAACAGGATAGTGAAGTCATTTATCCGCCGGTTGATATTGATAGATTCAAGATTTCTAAGTCAAATTCTGGATATTTCCTCATTGTCTCAACACTCACCCCGTACAAAAAAATTGATCTTGCTGTCCAATTATTCAACAAGATTGGGCGAAAGCTAGTCGTTATTGGTGATGGTCCACAACGTGAATACCTTGAGAATATTGCTGGGGACAATATTGATTTCCTTGGATTTAAAGACGACGACACAGTTACTGAGTACATGATGAACTGTCGAGCTTTGATCTTCCCAGGGGAAGAGGATTTTGGAATAACCCCTGTCGAAGCTATGGCCTGTGGCAAGCCAGTTTTAGCTTTTGGAAAAGGTGGTTGCACTGAGAGTGTGGTGACTGGAAAAACTGGTGAGTTCTTCTTTGAGCCCACTGTGGAATCTATGGAGGATGGACTAGCTCGGCTTATGTACAATGAAAAATTTTATCGGCCTCTTACTATCAGGCGACATTCTTCACAATTTTCAAGGGATGTTTTCGAGAAGAAGATCAAAAAGAAGATCAGAGAAGTCAAAAAAATGTACTAATCTTCAATCACTCATGCTAGTATTTGGTCCCTTTAAAATATCTAATGGATCAAGTAGCTCTTTATAGAAAGTATCGGCCTCACAATTTTGTTAATTTAGTGGGACAGGATTACATCAAAACAACGCTTGTTAATGCTATAAAGTCCAATCATATTTCTCATGCATACCTTTTCTCTGGACCTCGTGGCACTGGAAAAACTTCTACTGCTCGTTTAGTGGCGAAAGCCTTGAGTTGTAGTGATTTGCAGGACGATCATGATCCATGTAATGAGTGTGAATTCTGTACGGATATCAATGATGGAAGACTTATCGATCTGATTGAGATCGATGCAGCGTCAAATAGAGGTATTGATGAGGTTCGCGACCTGAAGGAAAAGATTAACTTCGCGCCAACCAGAGCGAAATATAAAGTTTATATTATTGATGAGGTCCATATGATGACGAAGGAGGCGTTCAATGCTCTTTTGAAAACTTTGGAGGAACCTCCACCTCATGCATATTTTATTTTAGCTACAACTGAGATTCATAAAATTCCTGAAACAATTATTTCTAGATGTCAGCGTTTTGATTTTCGTCGGATCAGTAGGAAGGCTTTGATGACACGATTGAGTTATATTGCTCAAATGGAGAAAATCACAGCTGACGACAAAGCCCTCGAGGCAATCAGCAAGCACTCTGACGGTGGTCTGCGTGATGCGATTGGTCTTTTGGAACAAATGACTACAGATGGAAAGCTTGAGTACGAGAAAGTGCGTGATGTGTTGGGAGTAAGCGATTCGAATTTGCTTGATGGCCTAATGGATACTTTGTCCAAGAGAGATACTAAGGGCGCTCTGAAAATTGTTCATGAACTTCATGACCAAGGAAGTGACATGAAGAGATTTATTCACGAGTTTGTTGAAAACTTGAGGGGTAGACTTCTGGAGAGTGTTGCAAATGATGATAAAGGTAAAATGGCAACGCTTATTAGAATGATTGATGTTTTCCAAGAGGCATCAAACGAACTTCACATGGCCAGTATTCCTCAATTACCATTAGAAATGGCAATTATCAAGATCTCTGGACCGGTTGTCGCTCAGCAAGATATTCCAGAGCCAGTAGTTGAGAAAAAAACAGAAGCAAAGCCTGAGATAAAGCCAGAGGCGACTGCTGTGCAAAAACCAGAATCTACACCTGAAAAACGTGAGCACAAAGCCATCGACACAGGTGCTATCATGTTCACCATTGCAAGTGTAAAGGATAATTGGCCTAGAATTACAGAAAGAATCAAATCCCCTTCTCTGAGGATATCTTTAAAAAGCGGAACTCCTGTAAAACTCGAGAGAAATGATTTGACTATCCAATTTGGTACAAATTTTCATAAGGATAAGGTGATGGAGCACGATCACAGAGTCGAGGTCGAAGCTGTTATCAAGGAGGTCACTGGAAAGCCTGTAAAAATGCTAGTTGTCGTAAAAGAACTTGAGATCAAGCCAGTTGTGGAAGAGGAAAAAGTAGTTATACCTGCAAAAGAAGAGAGCAAAGTTGACGAGGCTCTTGGAATTTTTGGTGGAGAAGTGATGGACTAGAGCAGGCCGTTTAGCTCATTTTCAGATAGGACTTTAATTCCCAGCTCTTGGGCTTTTTTTAGTTTTGACCCAGGTGATGCACCAACTACTAGATAGGTAAGGTCTTTTGTGATCGAAGAGTGCACTTTGCCACCAGCTTGTTTGATCTTTGCCTTCGCCTGATCCCTTGTCATTGTTTCCAGAGAGCCAGTAAGCACGAAGCTTTTGCCCTCAAGTTTTTGAGAAGTGTTTAGATGATCTATTTTTAGAACGACACCCACTGTGTAGAGTTTTTCTAGAAATTTTACGTTATCCTTTTCGTTGAACCATTTGTGGAGCATTTCGCCAATTTTATCGCCTATTCCATCTATGTTTTTGATTTCTTCCAATGAAAAGCTTTTAACAGTTTCTATTAAATCAAGGATCGAGAATTTTTCTTCTTTTGCATCCTGTTCTGGTTCGTCGAACATTGTTTGTTGAGATCTTTCTCTCTTTATTCTTTTGAGTTTCTTATCAGATTTTTTTGCATGCGAAATTAGGAATTTACTGAAATCATAGCTGCTCTGTTCCCCTAGATACCTGATCCCTAAGGCAAATAGAAACATATCGATGCTTATGTAAGAAGCTACTTCAACACCTCTCAGAGCATTGTCGGCTCTCTTTTCTTTGAATGATTCTAGCTTGAGTAGGTCTTCTTTTTTGAGGGTAAAAAGGTCAGCAGGGTCTTGAACTAATCCACTTTCTATTAATTGAACTACTACTTGTTTTCCGAGGCCATCGATGTTGAATCCTTTTTTGGAGACAAAGTGTCCGAGGCTTCTGGCTTCTATTGCATGACAATTCGGATTTGTGCATCTGTAGGCGGATAGTCCCTCCTCTCTTGATATCTTTCCACCACATACTGGGCACACTTTTGGGAATTTGAATTTCTTTTCTTTTCCGGTTCTCAAATCTTTCATTACCTCTACGACTTCGGGAATTACGTCTCCTGCTTTTTGGATTATGACTGTGTCCCCGATTCTGATGTCTTTTTTGTTAATTTCATCTTCATTGTGAAGGGTTGCTCGTGAAACTATAGATCCGGCAACTGATGTTGGTTTCAGTTCCGCCACTGGAGTTACAGCTCCAGTTCTTCCGATTTGTAGGACTATGTCGAGGACCTGGCTTGTCGTTTGTTCTGCTGGGAATTTGTATGCGACTGCGTATCTTGGAGCTTTTGCTGTGTACCCCATTTCCTTTTGTTGAGTAAAATCGTTTACTTTGATAACAATTCCATCGATTTCATATGGGAGAGAATTCCTTTTGTCATGCCAGCTTTCGCAGAATTTAATGACTTCGTCGATTGTTTTGAATTTCTTGAATTTGTTGCATGTTTTGAGTCCGAGTTTTTTGAATTCTTTTAATATTTCCTCTTGCGAGTTGATGTGCTTTAGAGTGCTTTTGTCTACGTGATAGAAAATCATATCGAGTTTTCTGCTTGCTGCCACTTCGGGGTCTAATTGCCTTATTGATCCTGCTGCTGCGTTTCTAGGGTTTGCAAAATCTGGGAATTTCTTGAAAGACTTCAGCGGCATAAATACTTCTCCAGACACCTCTAGATCAACTTTTTTGTTCAACTCCAGTGGGATGCTCTCAATAGTTTTTACCGAATGAGTTACATCTTCACCTTCCACACCGTTTCCTCTTGTTACTGCCCTTTTGAAGTGGCCTTTTTCGTATTGGATTGTGATATTTAGACCATCAATTTTCAATTCGCAGATGAATTCGAGCGGTTTTTGGGTTAATTTCTTGATCCTTTCCGACCATTCTCTGATTTCTTCACTATTAAAAACGTCTGCAAGGCTCTTCTTCTTGGTTGTGTGCTTTACCTTCTTGAATCTGCCAGAAAGCGCGCTTCA
>JAOZTS010000006.1 GCA_029939035.1 Candidatus Altimarinota bacterium
TTGTGGGACAATGTAGTGTTCTTTGTCATCGAAAAATGGATTCTTTTTGCAGTGGATGAATGAATATTTGTTCTTTTTATCGATTTTTAGAAGATTTTCTATCAGATTTTTCAGATAGTAGTGAACTCCGGCATTTTGGTTGTCGATTGCGTCTGCAAGAATTGTGATGTGCATGGCGTTATTGTGCAGTTTTTCGCTTTTTTATGCAAATTTATGTGATATAATCGTGCTACTTTAAATATGGTTATGATCGAAGGAGTAAAAGTTAAAAAATTGGTGAAGCATTGTGACGATCGTGGATTTTTCACGGAGGTTTTGCGTGATGATGAGGGTCTTTTGAGTAAATTTGGTCAGAGCTCATATACGGAGACTCATCCGGGTGTTATCAAGGCGTTTCATTGGCATAAAAAGCAGGATGATTTGTGGTTTGTTCCAAAGGGGATGGCGCAGGTTGTATTGCATGATTTGCGGGAAGATTCTGCTACAAAAGGCGAAACTCAAGTGATATATGCTGGGGAAGATAATCCAGTTTTGATCCTTATTCCAAAAGGAGTTGCTCACGGATACAAAGTGCTTGGAAGTAAATCTGTTGGGCTCTTTTATCATACTACTGAATCTTATAATCCTGATGCTCCGGACGAGGAGAGGATTGATTTTGATGATCCAAGTATTGGGTTTGATTGGGAGACAAAAAATCGTTAACTTTTTATTATGAAATTACTTGTAACAGGTGGGGCAGGATTTATTGGGTCGAATTTTATTCGATATATTTTGGAAAAATATCCGGAATACGAAATTATTAATTTGGATAAGCTGACTTATGCGGGGAATTTGGATAATTTGAAGGATATTGAGGGGAGTGAGCGATATGAATTTGTGAAGGGTGATGTTTGTGATGAGAAAATTGTTGACGAGGTAATGGGACGAGGAGTTGATGCTGTTTTGAATTATGCGGCTGAGTCGCATGTGGATCGGTCTATTACAAGTCCGAAAGATTTTATTATGACTGAATTTGTGGGGACTTTTACTTTGTTAGAAGCTGCGAAGAAGCATGGAATAAAAAAATACGTGCAGATTAGTACGGATGAGGTTTATGGCAGTATTGATGAAGGTGAATTTACTGAGGAAACTCCGTATGCACCGAATAGTCCATATAGTGCTTCGAAGGCTGGTGGAGATCATCTTTGTCGGGCTTATCATATTACTTATGATATGCCGGTGATTGTGACGCATTCTTGCAATGTTTATGGGCCTTATCAGTATCCGGAGAAGATTATCCCGCTTTTCTCAACAAACATTCTGAGAGGCAAGAAGGTGCCTCTGTATGGTGATGGGAAAAATGTTCGAGAATGGATTTATACAGAAGATCATTGTCGAGCGATTGATACGATTTTGCATAAAGCAAAGGGTGGTGATGTTTATAATATTGGTTCTGGATATGAAATTTCAAATGTGGAGCTAACAAAGATGGTTTTGGACGAGTTTGGAGTGGGGGATGAAGCGATTGAATATGTAGATGATCGGCTTGGGCATGATCGTCGTTATGCGATTGATTTCACAAAACTAAAAACCGAGCTTGGGTGGGAGCCAACATATACTTTTAACGAAGCATTAACTGACACCGTGAAATGGTATCAGGATAATGAGTGGTGGTGGAAAAAACTGATCTAGATTAGATGGCTTCAGTCATTTTTTCATCACGTTTTTTGTGGACTTGGGATAATTTGTAGACGATGAGCATTACGGCTATTACCAGCGCTATTAATCCGTAGATTTCTGCCCAATAAAGGACGGAAACTGTTATTCCTGCAAAAATAAATGCAAATATTCCTGTGATTACCCAGCCTCCTATTACTGTGAATATTCCTGTGAGTCTGGATGGGGCGCAGTCTTTTTTCCATGTGTTGTCGGCTAATGCGGTTCCCATTGCTACCATGAAAGTCACGTATGTGGTTGATAATGGTAGCTTGAACGAAGTTGCATATGAAATTACTGCCGCGGCTACCATGAGATTTACTGCTGCTCGGAGTAGGTCGAATGCGGCTCCGTTTCCGTTGTCGTTGTGAGTCCATCTTCTTTTTACCCATTTTCTACCTCTTTCTGGGAGAATGAAGGATATGGTTCTGAGCATAAAACCGATAAGTTCTGTGAATTTTCTGACTACGACGTTGCTCTTCCATTGATTTTTTACGTGGTTTTCGTGGCTCGAAAGATTCAGTGTTGTGTCTGTTACAGTTCGGGCTTTTTTTGAAGTGACTAACGCTATTATCATCACTATTCCTGCTATCAATAAAATCCATGTTGGTGTTGGGAGTGATCCTGTGAGGTCAGAGCCGAGATATGCGTGTGTACCGGCTACTGAGACTCCGATGAAGTTTGCTAAATCGTTTCCGGCGAATGCCATGGCTAGGGATGCGGTTCCGATTAGTACTATTATTTTTAGTAAGTTAACTTTTAGTTTAATTAGGACGAATGAAATTGCTGTAAAGATTGCGAAGAGGCAGATTAGGATTGTTTGAGTGTTTGATGTGATCCATTCTTTGATGTCGTCGGTCATGAATGATGCGTGTTTACCTCCTTTTATTAGGATGAAGAAAAGTAAGGCAGTAAGCGCTATTCCGCTCCATATGAAACCCCAGCGTTTGAATTTTTCCTTGTATTCAAATGTGAAAACCAGACGTGAAAAGAATTGGACTACCAGGCCGGCGACGAAGGCGACTGCAATGCTGAGGAATATTCCTATGATGATTTTCATGGCTGATGCACTGTTGATTACTTGCCATGCTTCTTCGATTCCTCCCAATTTCCAACAAGCTAGTACAAATGCTGCTCCGAGGAGTTCAAATACTACAGAGACTGTTGTTGATGTTGGTAGGCCGAATGTAGAAAAGAGATCAAGTAGGATGATTTCTGCAATTGCAACGGATGTGAATAAAATTATGGCTTCGGTTGCCGAGAAATATTCTGGGAAAAAGATTCCTTTACGAGCTACTTCTATGATTCCATCTGAAAATGTTGCTCCAATCAAAATACCTATTCCTGCAAAAATCATAATGACAACTCTGCTGCTTACCTTTGCCCCTATTGCGGAGCTTAGGAAATTAACGGCATCATTAACAACTCCGACAAATAGATCGCCGAATGCAAGTACGATAAGAGTAACAATGGCTACAAGTTCAAAAGTGCCCATAAGAAATTCGTTAAATAGAAGTTTATGTAAAAAGTGCCCATAAGAAATTCGTTAAATAGAAGTTTATGTAAAAAGTGCCTGATATAAAAACCCTTAAAAATTCTTTTAAAAGAACTCGATAAGGAACTTTATACCTCCACGGTATAAAAACTGCTTCTGGTTATCAAGGAACGAGGTGATTCTGTTACTGCCGGCTCGCTGCTTCTTGTTCTTCGATCATCGCTTTGATTCTCATTACTCCCACTATAGTTGATCTTTCTGTTTCAGCAAGTTTCATAGTTATGAACTTGAGAGTTTCTTCGAGATCTGGGATGAGTTTGTATTCCAAAGCATTTACACGACGTCTAGTTGTTTCTAGTTCCGCTGCCAATCTTTCTGCTTGTTTCTCGATTTCAGCGAGTTTGATTAGTAGTGGGAATACGTCTTGGAAAGCTGCGAGGGATATGTCTAATTCTCCAGATGTTTGGAGATAACCATAATTTAGGATGTCGCCTTCTTGTTTGATGTCAAAGTATGGAATGTAAACTGACATTACGTTTTTTGTGCGGACTTCGAGTTCTACTTTTGCTGAAGGGTAGAGGAGAGCTGATTCTAGCATTTCAGGTAGCATCATTGATGATGCGAACATGAAGTTTTTGAATGCAGAGCCGAGTTTTTCCTCAACTTCTCGTCTTGATGCTTTTGCTTCACGGATAATTTCCATGAATTGTTTCATCAATCCGTCTTGTTTGTCTTTTAATAGTTTATGTCCACGTTTAGCTGATTTGAGCCTCTTTTTGAGGTTCAACAGCTCCATTCTGGTTGGTTTGACGTCTAGTTTAGCCATAATTTAATTGCGTGTTACTTCTTTGGTAAATATTTCTCTATGTGCTCGTCTTTGACACGTTTTAGTTCGTTCTTTGGTAGAGCGGCCATCATGTCCCAAGCAAGGTTGAGTGTGTCTTCGATTGTACGATCGTCGTATTCATCTTGTGTAATAAATCTGTCTTCGAAATCTTTTGCAAATTTTAGATATTGAAGATCAATATCTGAAAGTGCTGATTCTCCCAAGATTACTGCCAAATCTCTTACCTCAAGTCCACGTGCAAATGATGCGTACATTTGTCCGAATACACCTTCGTGGTCTTCACGTGTAATTTTTCTCGCTGTAGGAGAAAGACGTGATAGAGATGGAAGTACGTTTACTGGTGGGTAAATACCTTCACGGTGTAATTCACGAGAAAGTACGATTTGTCCTTCAGTAATATATCCTGTTAGATCTGGAATTGGGTGAGTAATGTCATCCTCCGGCATTGTTAGGATTGGAATTTGCGTAATTGATCCTTTCTTTCCTTTGATACGTCCAGCTCGTTCGTAAAGTGTAGCCAGGTCGGTATATAGATAACCTGGATAACCACGACGTCCTGGGACCTCTTTACGTGCGGCAGATACCTCACGTAAGGCTTCACAATAGTTTGTAAGATCAGTAAGGATTACAAGCACGTGCATTCCTTTTTCGAAGGCCAAGTATTCCGCAGTAGTAAGAGCTAAACGCGGTGTTGCAATACGTTCTACTACTGGATCGGCTGCTGTGTTGATGAACATCACAGATCTGTTGATCGCTCCTGTTTTCTTGAATTCATTTGTGAAATATTCCGCTTCTTCAAAAGTTACTCCCATCGCTCCAAAGATTACCGCTGTGTTTGATTCTTCTCCAACTACTTTACATTGTCTCGCGATTTGTGCCGCTACTTGAGAGTGGGGAAGACCCGCTCCTGAGAAGATTGGCAGTTTTTGTCCACGTACTAGTGTGTTGAGGCAGTCGATTGTTGAGATTCCTGTTTGATAGAAATCATTTGGAAAGTCTCTTGAGTATGGATTAATCGGTGCTCCGTTGATGTTCAATTTTTCTTCAGGAATAATTTCTGCTCCACCATCGATTGGTTTACCAGATCCTGAGAAAATTCGTCCTAGCATATCTGGAGAAACACCAATTTCCAGAGGTTTACCTAGGAATTTGGCTTTTGTTCCTTCAGTTGAGATTCCGCGTGGATTCTCGAACATTTGAACGAGCGCAGTGTCTCTGTTTACTTCGAGAACTTTACCCATTCTCTTGTCTCCATTGGGCAGAGCCATTTCGACAAGTTCTTCGAATTTTATTCCTTCCACTCCTTCGACTAGAATCAGCGGTCCGGAGATGGACTGTAATGTTTTATATTCTTTTTGCATGATATATGTATTGTTAGTTATTGATAATTAAGCGGCCTCTGCGGCTTGGAATTTTGCTCCATACTCTTGTATAGATTTGATGATATCTTTTTCAAGATCTTCGTATTTCTCCAATTCTTCTTTTGGAATCTCTTTTGCTTTAACCACTTTTTCCATCACTGGAAGCGCTTTGAAGTCGTCGAACGAGAATCCTTCTTTTGTTATTAGAGGAAGAGTCTCATAGTAAACTGTCATGATCATTTTTAGGATCAAATATTGTTTTTTGAGTGGTGTAAATGCGTCTTCTTTGTCGAATGCGTTTTGGAATAGGAAGTCTTCACGTAGAGATTTTGCAACTTCTAGTACCAATCTTTCTCTTGGTGAAAGCGCGTCTAGACCTACAAGTCTTACGATTTCTTCAAGTGATGATTCTTGTTGTAGAAGTCCCATTGCTTCACCTCTGATTTTTCCAAAGTCTTCATTAACTTCTTTTTTCCAGTAATCTTTTACGTTGTCTAAATATAGCGAGTAACTTGAAAGCCAGTTGATTGCTGGGAAGTGACGCTTGTAAGCTAATTTTGCATCTAGTCCCCAGAATACTTTTGTTACACGAAGTGTGTTTTGAGTAACTGGTTCTGAAAGGTCTCCACCTGGAGGAGATACAGCTCCAATTACTGTAACTGAACCATTTCTTTTATCTGATCCGAGACAAACTACATTACCAGCTCTCTCGTAGAATTCTGCTGTTTTTGAACCAAGGTAAGCAGGGTATCCTTCTTCACCTGGCATTTCTTCTAGACGTCCTGACATTTCTCTTAACGCTTCTGCCCATCTTGATGTTGAGTCCGCCATTAGAGCTACGTTGTATCCCATATCTCTGTAGTATTCAGCGATTGTGATTCCTGTATAAACTGACGCTTCACGAGCCGCTACCGGCATGTTTGATGTGTTAGCAATCAGGATTGTACGTTTCATAAGTGGTTCTCCAGTGTTTGGATCTTTCAATTCTGGGAATTCTTGTAGTACCTCTGTCATCTCGTTACCACGTTCTCCACAACCGATATAAACTATTACTTGAGCATCGCAATATTTTGCTAATGATTGCTGTGTAACTGTTTTTCCAGCTCCAAATGGACCTGGAATACATCCAGCACCACCTTTTGCGATAGGGAACATAGTATCTAGAATACGAGTTCCGGTTACCATTGGTGTTGTTGGTATGTTTTTCTTAGCAACAAGTCTTGGTTCACGAATTGACCATCTTTGAACTAATGTAATGTCGTGTGATTTTCCTTCTTCATCTTTTATTACTGCAACTACGTCTTCGAGTTTGAATGAACCGCTTTTGATTTCTTCTATCTCACCGCTTTTTACATGTGGTGGAACCATGATTTTGTGCTCAATAAGAGTAGTTTCTTGAACTCCTCCCAAAATGTCTCCTGCTACTACTTTATCTCCTTTTGATGCTGTTGGTTTAAATTCCCAAGCTTTTTCATAATCAAGTCCCGGTACGTCGATACCACGCGTGATGTATGGACCTGCTTTTTCTTCTATAAGCTTTAGAGGTCTTTGGATTCCATCGTAGATTGATGTCAGAAGTCCAGGACCGAGCTCAACGGTCATAGTTTCTCCTGTACGATAAACGGGGTCTCCTGGACCTATTCCGCCTGTTTCTTCGTAAACCTGTATAGAGGCCTCATCATCGTTTAATTCGATGATTTCTCCCATTAGTTTTTCGTCAGATACACGTACTACCTCGTACATTTTTGCATCTTTCATTCCATTTGCTATTACTAATGGTCCTGAGACTTTAGTTATTATTCCTTTTTCCATGATTATAAATAGTTAATTATTGATATGTTATTTGTCGCCAAAAATGTCTGATCCAACTGCTTGTTCGACCATTTTCCCGATTCTTTTAAGGCTGTAACCTGTAGTGCCTTTAGTTCCAGGAACTGGGACGATCGCAGGAAGTGCGTTTTGGCTTAGTTTTTTGTAATCTGCGTCTTCTATGCCAGTCATTAGATCTTCAATAACGAAGATGATTGCATAGAGAGGTTTTGTCTCACCGCTTTTTTCGTCTGTAACTACTTCTTTTTTGAGTTCAAATAGAACTTTTACTGCTTCTTCTGTGTCCAAGGCATTATAGGTCTTTAAGCCTAGGGCTTTGAAACCAAGAATTGTGTCTTTTGGTCCTACGATTGCGATTTGATGTTTCATGTTTTGTTGTTAGTGTGCGCGTTCGCTACGCTGACGCGTGTTATGCGTATAATTTACGTAATCTTTTTTGAATTTCTTCAGGTGCTATGTCGCTTAATTTGTTTACCATAATCATTCTGATGATTAAGGCGTTGTTCTTTTTTGCTAAGAAGTAAGCGATTAGTGGTTCTGGTCCGAATGCTCGTAATTTTGCGAGTCTGATGTAGTCGATCAGGTAGTTTTCGATTTCTCTTTCTAAATAGATGAATGTTTTTTCGTCTTTGTAGTGTTTGTAACCTTCTTCTACTATTTTTGCATAATCAGTTGGTTTCATTATTTCAGGGAAGTCTGCCAAATTGTGTTTGTAGGCTTCCTGCAATTTTGCGTATGGAATTTTTCCGTTCCAGATGAATGCTAGTTCGTATAGGTCGATCTCTTTTTCTTGTGCTTTCATTCGGAAAAATAGGCGAATGTTGCTTACGTCGATTAGTTTCTTTACATAATTGACCAGGAATTCGCTTTGTGAATCCTGAGCAATTCCATAAACAATTTTCATAAGCTTTTGATCTAAATAGAGATCAATTACTTGGGGATTTTTGTTCTCTTTCTCGAATAGTTCTTGAACTTTTACGATTTTCTTCTTGATGTAGAGTTCTGTGTGTTCATCTATTCCCCAAGGATTTAAAGTTCCTTCGAAAATGAAATTACTCAGAGCTTCTAATGGAATTGCTCCCATTTCATTCATTAAGTCTTTAACATCTTCGTATGTTTTTCCGCTTAATTTTGCTTTGAGGAGCGTTTTTATGTTGTGGAAGTCGTATTGGTGAAGAAGTATGTTCAATACTTTGTTGTCCGGTGTCGCTTTTGTCAGCATTTCTTTGATTTCGAGTAGTCCTTCTGTGATTACTTTTTGAAAGTCACTTGGATCTTCGATTCCAGCTTTGTTGTCTGAATAATCGAATTCGTTTAGAACCTTGAATGCTTCCTTTCCGCTTTTGGCAAGGGTCATTCTTTCTACTTCATTATCACCTAGAAGTAGAGATTCTAAAGTTCTTATAAGGCCTACGCTATATGCAAAGTCGTGTTTGTTGGTCATTAAAATAAGAGTTTATGTAGTTTGATTTCTAAATCTTCACGTAATTGTTCATTTACGATAGTTGAAAAAGAATTATCGATTTCAATAGTATCGGTTTTAAGAATGAAACCTCCGGTCATGTTTGAGTTTTTTTCTGAAAGGAAATAACTTTTTCCAGAATTTTGAATTGCAGCTTTTGTTGCTTCTTCTTTGCCTTTTGCAGGGACAACTACTGTGTTGTCACCTTTCAAGTCAGCTTTTTTGAGCATATCTGTTATGACTTCTTCATAATTGTCGAGTTTTGAAAGTTCTTCTATAGCACTTTCAAGAGCTTCTTCAATTATTTCCCTTTTGGCATGAAGCAATTCGTTTTTTCGCTCGATTTCAGCTAGATTTTCAGCTTTTGCAATGATCTTTTTATTGTTCTCTTCAACTTTCTTGTGCATTTCTTCGTCGATATCTTTTTGCTTTTCTTTATTTTCTTTTTCAAGTTGTTCGATCTTTGCTTTGTACTCCTGTTCTAGCTTGGTAACTTTTGCCTCGGCTTCTTTTTTAATTTTTTCTAAAATGTCTGATAAAGCCATGTTTATAGTTTGATAAAGAATACGAGTAGTGCACTAACTAGGAATCCAAGTACCGCATATGTTTCTACCATTGCTGATAGGACCATAGCTTTACCCATTTGAGAATCGTCTTTTGCGATCATTCCCATACCTGCTGCTGATACTTTTCCTTGGTGAATACCTGAGAAAAGACAAGCAATTCCACATGGTACACATGCGAACATTAGTTGTAATCCTTGTGCAGTAGAGATGTCTTTTGGTTCTCCTGTTAGAACTCCTGTAAAAAGAAGGATCAAGAATCCAATCAAGAATCCATAGATACCTTGTGTTCCCGGTAGAGCTTCTAGAATTAGAACTTTACCAAATTTTTCTGGTTGTTCAGTTGCAACTCCTGCTCCGGCTTGACCGGCAAGACCTACACCTATTGAAGAACCAATTCCTCCGAGTCCAACTGCTATCCCAGCTCCTGCTAGTGCTAGTCCGAGACCCCATCCTGTTGATACGATTTCTTCCATAATAATTGTTTGTTAAATTATTTTTTTATGTAAACGTACTTTGTTTTTTTGCTAAATGGCTTGAAAGCTTGTCCTCCACCTTCCATGAATTTGGTAAAGAATTCTACGAACTGTAGACGTCCTGAGTGGATAAATGATCCAAGCGAGTTGATAAGTAGATTGAAAATATGTCCTCCAATAAACACGACTGCCATAATCAGCCATCCAATGTATGGAATTCCTCCAACTAGGGCTGCAACTGTATTCACAGCGAGACCTATGATTGCTGTAGCTAGTCCGAGTGCCAGGAGACGTGAGTAAGACAGTATATCTCCCATGTATCCGACGAGCCCGTATAAACTGAGTATTCCTGAAGCTGCTTTTCCTATTATGCTTGGGCTTTTTCTTCCTTGTGTAAGGATAAGTAGTCCGGTAGCTATAAGTACCCACCATTTTCCTACAGGTGCCAGAGAGTTTAGTGATGGAACTGCTGAGGCCAGTATGAAAAAGCCGATACCACTGAGCATAAGCACCCATGTTCCGGTTTCTAGAATTGCGTCTTTTTTGTCGTTGTGTCTGAAATCGTGAATCAATTTCATTACTACTCCGAGTAGCACCTGGATGAATCCGAGAGCTAGTGAGAGTATGAGAACAAAGATTGGATTTGTGATTGCGTTTATTTTTTGGAAAATGAAGAGTTTTTCTCCATTGTCTGCTGTGTAAGTGATGGCATCCGGTACTTGATCAGGTGTTAATCCGAACCATCCTCCGAATAATGCTCCCATAAAGAATGTCACGATACCTGCATACATTAGTAGGCGTACCATATTGCGAATTCCTTCTGGAAGTTTGAATTTTTTGAGAGCCAAAGCCATTATTACAAACATGATGATTCCATATCCTGCATCTGTAAGACACAATGCGAAGTAGATGATAAAGAATATTGCTAAAAATGGAGTTGGATCTAGTTCGTTGTATTTTGGTAGACCGTAAACTTTTGTGACTGCTTCGAATGGAGTCATAAAGTTGCTGTTTTTGAGAACAACTGGTGGGTGTTCACCTTCTTCTGCTTTAATTTTTGAGATTTCGAATTCTTTTGTCTCTTTTTCGAGTCTTTCTTCTAATAGAGGGATGTTTGCGTCGGCAATCCATCCTTGAATTACGAATGTGTGGTCGGTTTCTCCAAAGCTTCTTCCGGTTTCAAGTTTTTCTTTTTGCCATTGGAAGTAATCATGGACGATTTTTAGATCGTCTGAGCTTTTTGCTAATTTTGTGAGTTCTTTTTCAGTTTCTGTGAGGATGTGTTTGCTGTCTTTTACTTTTTCGCTTTGTTCTGCGAGGTAGGCACTCATTTTCCCGTTGTACTTAGGGAAATCTGCTTCTGAGAATTTGTGTTCAGATAGAATTTTTGAGATTTCTTCTTCTAGTTCTTTGCTAAAGATAAGTATGAGATATGTTTCAGTGGCGTCTTCGTGAATCTTGTCGCTACTGATTAGGTCGCTTATCTTGTGTGTCTTTTCAATTAATGAGTTGAACAATGTTGATTTTACGCTGCCTATTACTACTTTTGCGTGATCAGTATCGCTGATTACTTGTAAGTCGATGTCCAGTTTTTTCCATGCTTCGTAGAGCAGGATGTTGTTTTCGTGTGTAGTTATGTTGTTTTTTGCTTTTGTAAGATTTTCTTCGATCTTTGTGCATTCTTTTATTATTGATTCGTAGTCAAATTCTTTTTCTTTTTCTATTACTTCTTTTAGAGTTGCTTCAATAGGGCCATCAAATAGACCTTTTTTCTTTCCGTAATCTGAAAGAAGGTTAATCGCGAATTCGAGGTTTGCGTATGTAAGTTCTGTTTTTTGAAGTTTGGTTAGGTTTTTGTATGATTCTGGTTTTACTTCTGACTCTTCGTTGATTTCAGTTACATCCATAGCTCCAGTATTCTGGAGAATATCAAGGATTTTGTCCTTGTGCTGGGTGACAGCGAGTAACTGGATTTTTTTCATTTCGGCTAGAGCCATATTGACTAGTTTTTTACGTGATTTAGAAAAGCAGAGACGATTTCTTTTGTTGCGTCTCCTAGTTTTGATTTGGCTTCTGAAGAAATTTGATTTTTTTCGCTTTCTGCAGTTGCCATTTTTGATTTGAAAAGTTCGCCGGCCTCTTTCTTTGTGGTTCCTAGCTTTTCCATTCCTTTTTCTCTTAAGTCTTCTTTGAAGGCAGCTGCTTTTTCCTCTAGTGTCTCTGCGTGTTTTATGACTTTTTCATCAAAATCTTTTTTTGCTTGTTCTATTTTCTTTTTAAGTTCTTGTTCAGCAGTTTTTATTTGAGATATTGGATCGTTTTGAGTAGTCATATTGTGTAAAAGTTAAAGGAAAAACCCTAACTTATTAAAGTTAAGGATATTGATTTTTGCCTGAAAGATTTTATGTACGGAACCGAAAAAAGTCAATACTCAAAAATTCTAAACACGTGTGTTCTACTTGACATTCTTAGGCTAAGGTTGAAAGATTGACGATTTTTGTTGTAGCTAAATTTTTGATGTTTTCAGTGATAACCTGACCATAATCTTTTTCGACTAGGCGAGAGTCCAGTAAAACAACTTCTTTTTGTTTAGCCGTATTTGGGAGGTAGTTGATCAATTTTTTGAGTGTAAATGTGGCTCGTGGGATCTGGAATTCTATGAATGCATTCCTGTAATTTTTGCTTGTTGCGGTGATGTAGGGGAGTGAAGGTGGATCAAATGGGATTTTGTGGATGAGAATTGTGTCGATGAGGTCGTGGTCTTTGAAATTTTCCCAGAAATTAGGTGTGATGAAGAGAATGGAGTTGTCAGGATCTTGTTTGTATTGTTCCCTTAGTTTTCCGAGTGATCCTGTCATTTGGGAGACCGGTTTTATGTTTAAATCCTTTAGATGTTTGCTGAGTTTGAGGGTGAATTGGCTGAGTTGTTGTTTTGAGTTGAATATGATGGCTGTTCGGCCTTTTCGGTCTGGGAGATATGATTCGAGGAATTTTTCTACTGAGTCTCTTTCGGCTGAGGAGTTTTGTGTAATGTAGATTTCGAGATCCTCTCTTTTTTCTACGGTTTTTATGAGTGGAATTGAGTTGTCGAGGCCGAGCAGGTTTTTTGTGAAGGCAGCTTCGTCGTCGAAGTCGAGGTTTTCACTTATGATTTTGAATGTTTCTGCATTGTTTGTGATTTTTTGAAGAGATTCGCTTGTTGAGTACGGATATGATCTGATTACTATGTTTTCTGAGAAATCTTTTTCTATCCATACGAAGTTGTTTTCGAGATCTGGTTTGAGAAAGATGTCTTGTAGGATTTTAAGTGATGATTTCCAGTTTTGTAGGTCTACTTCGTTGTCCTCGGTCTTGATTTCGACTAGTGCTTTTGATGATTCTATTAATTTTACAATTGATGATGCGAGGTCTTTGCAGGTTGAGGAGGCTAGCGTGTCAGGTTTTATCTCGCATCTTGCGGTGTATTCGTTTCTGTCGTTGTATTTTTCGAATAGCATGCCAATTACTCCAAAGATGATTGTAGAAGCTGCTGATAGGGCCTCTGTTGTCTCATTTTCCCCTAAACTTTTGAGTTGGGAGATTAATATGTCGAGTTTTAGGTATTGTGAATTGTCGAATGCGATTGATTGGGCGAATTTTTCTGAATTTATGATTAATAGTTCTTTGGCTGTTGGATTCTTTTCGATTGTGTATTGATGTGAGCAGATTGCGGGTGATGTTTCGTCTTTTTCCAGTGCTTTTTTGAAAAAATGTTCTTCGTTTTCGTTTGCTTGAATATTTATGGCTGAAATTAGAGTTCTTTCTTCATTGAAAAATGTGATTTCGCTCAAGTGTCCGGTTTCTGTTTGTTCTTTCCAGATTAGGAGTTTGAGTAGCGTGGTGAATTCATATTTTTCGAAGTGATTTCTTTTTTCTAAGTTTTCTAGCCTTTTTGTTGATAGATAATTTGATGGTGCATCTATTTTTGCAATGTTTTTTGGTAATGAGTCAGAAATTTGTTTAAAAATTTGGTTTGGAACGGAAATGTATGAATCTTTGTCGATTTTTTCTGATAATCCTTTTATTAAGTCTTGGTATGGAGGTCTGATTTCGATGAGTGCTGAGCCTTTGACTTCTAATATTTTTTCTAACTGTGGATATGGTTTGAATTCAGTTTTTTCAGTTTCAAATTCTAAAGTTTTTGGATCTTTTGGCTCTATAGCTGACAAAAAGTTTTTTAGTTCCCAGTCAGTTTTTTTGCATAAGTCCTTAATTTTTGTGATTAATTCTGTTGGGAGATGGCTGAAATGATCAGCGAGTTTTATAAAAAGCTCCATTGCAGCGATCGAATCGTCAACTGCTCTGTGTTTTTCTTCGTGTTCTAGTTTTAGTAGGCTACTGAGTATCTCGAGGCTATAAGAGGGGAGCCCAGGAAGCATAATGCTCGCCAATTGGCATGTGTCGTATTCCGAATTGCTGAGTTCGATGCCGTTTGCCCGTAAAAATCCAGTATCAAATTGGATGTTGTGTCCAACAATTGGAAGATCTCCTATAAAGGCGGCGATTTCTTCTGCTTTTTCTGAAAATTGAGGTGCGTCGGTTAGATCTCCATCTTTGATTCCAGTGATATGAGTGATTATATCGGGAAGAGTAATTCCTGGGTTAATTAGGAACTGTAATCTTTCCGTTTCACCGCTTAAATCAAATTTAACCGCACCGAATTCTATGATTTTATCGTTGTTTGCGTCGAATCCAGTTGTCTCGAGGTCGAGTGATATAAACATGCTTATATACTATCTTAAATGAAGTTTTATGCAATCTCTTTATTGGCTTATTATGCAACGTTTTACAGCGGGTGTCTATTTTAGAATTTTGACTTTTATTCTCTAAGAGGTATGATGATTTGAATTTCAAAAAAAGAAGATTCAAAAAAGAAATTCAAACGCCCTAGAAAAGCATATTGAAAACAAAAACAAAAAAACTCTCTAGTGATGAGAGCTAGAGGGAATGAAAAACTCATTCTCTCTGCTGTCCTCGCTAAGTGATGATCATGTAACCTTTGAGGATGTGATCGATGATGATTGGACTGATCCAATCACTGTTCTGCCCCAATCTAGATCCTTCGGGATTTGCATAGGGGATCACAGACGGCCGGTGGTGCGGCTGAAAACAACACCAAAGCCTGGCAAGGAACCAACAAAAACAAAAACAAAAGTTCTCAGTGAAAGCTGGTAGGAAAACTTTTAACCTCGATTTATCGGGGTTTTTTTTATGTTTCGCTGTGGATACAAATATTTACTACAGAATGTTCAGTAGGTTTCTGATTATTGATGCAGCTTCTGCTCGGTTTAGTGTTTTGCCAGGGGCAAATGACACGTCAGAAGTTCCAACCATTATGTTGTTTTGGAATACATTTTCGATAACTGCTTTGTTGTCGCTGCTCATGTCGATGAATGAAATTTCGTCTGTGTTTTGTAGTGCAGCTTCAATTGAGTATTTGTTGAGAACATTGCTGAGAAGTGTCGCAGCTTCGATTCTTGTCATGTCTTGGTTTGAGTTTAATTCTGCATCATCTTCCCACAGATTTGCTAATAAACCTTCGTCGTAAAGAGTGTTTACGTACCTTGCGAACCATTCGTATGCAGCGATGTCAGAATATGGTGTTTCGTATGAATCATATGACATTTCTAGTAGTTCTTCTTTTGAAAGGGTTTCAGCTACTAGTTTGATGAATTCTGCTCTGTTTAGAGTGTCTGTTGGTTTGTAAGTCCCGTCTGGGTGACCATCTACGATTCCTTTTGTTGTGAGGTAGTAAACGTTGTCTCCGTACCATTCTGTTCCTTCGATGTCGTCGAAATCTCTTGGTGAGCTGAAGATCAATTCTGCTCCGTCTTCATTTTCGCTGGCTTCGAATTTTTCTTCTAGTTTTTCAAGGTTGTAGTTTGCGATGATTTTGTCGATGTTGGCCAAGATGCTTGCTTCTGAATCGATGTAGTCGTTTGTAATTGTGTCAGTTCCTTTTAGTATGTCCCATGGTTCTAGGAAAGCGTTGATTACTGATTTTGTTTCGGTAAGTTCGTTGAAGTCTTCTGGTAAGTATTTCTCAAGAGTTGTTAGTGTTGTTTGTAAATATTCGTTGATTTGTGTGACGCTGAGATAAGTAACTGCGTCAGTAGTTTCAGAGAATAGATCTTCTAGCTCTGAATTGTTTTGTAGACCTTCGCCGTATGTAGAATCAATATCTTTGTTTGAAGAAATCAAAAGTACGTCATCTGAAGTGATTCCGATTGTGATTTTGAATTCTAATAAACTTGGAGCCAGAATTAGTGCGTAAGGATTTTTTCCTACGTTTGGTTCAACATTGATAACGAATTGATAGAGCGTTGCTTCATCAATTTCTATAGTGCTTTTTGTGATTGTGACTGTTGAGTCGCTTTCTTCAAAGTATGCTGTTTCGTCTGTTACTCTGTCTGCGTCAGCTTTTATATCTTCCCAAGTATTTTCTGAGAATTGTGCTACTTGTTCTTCTATTGTGTCTTTGTTGTCTTCTAATTTTGTAAGAAGTGTCATTGTTGGGAATAACTCTCCGCTGTCTTGAACCAAGAATGCTGTTTCGTTTTCTAGAGCAAATACAAATTCGTCTAGGTCGATATATAGTTCTTCAGCTAATTCTTTGGCCATGTTGTCGTATTCGTATGTATTTTTGATCATGCTGATCAAGTCTGCAGAATTGTTTTTAGCTGTGTAGAAAATTGGATTTGAATTTGGCATGAACTCATGAAGAGAGAGCGGGTCCATGTTGTCGTAGTCTAAATTTAATTCTGCTAATACCTCAGAATCTTGTCCTACATAACTTTGGAATTCGTATCCGATTGTAGCTTCTTTTATTGAGAATCCTACTGATTCAAAGGCAGAAACGCTCACCATAGTTTCGTAAAAATCGTTATATCCGTAGAATTCATCCAAGAAAATTTGAATATTTCCAATGTATATTTCGAAGAAGTTACCTGATAAGAATTTTTCAGAAATATCATTGTAGTCTGGGTTTTCGCTTAATGTTGTTGTTGCAGTCAGGATGTTTTCGATACTTTCAGGTGTGTCTGCAAACAATAAATATCCTTCATAGTAAGCAATAGCGGCATCAACGTTGTCTGGTACGTATATTGAAACTTCGTTAAGTTCTGTGATTATAGAATTATCTTCGATATATGGTGCTAGTACGTTGCTTTCAAAGTCGCTTTCTGACATTTCAAACATGAAAGAGATAATTTGTTCTTCTAGGTATCCATCGATGTCATAATCCATTTCAAATGCTAAATATAATGTGTTTGTTGAAAAGATTTCTCCAAAGTTTTCAGCAGTTTCAGTGTATTCTGGTGTAAGTTCATCAGGTGAAGTGTAATAATAATCGCTGGCTAGGTAGAACATGTCGTTGGTAACGAATGAGTCTATCATGTCAGCGTAGTATCCTGAGAATGTTTCGTTGATGTTGCTTGGGTCGGCCTTCATATAGAGATTTACTGTGTCTGGGAGAATCTCATCTGGAGTTTTTGCTGCAGCTGAGGCAGTGAATGTTGATAGGAATAATAAAATTCCTGTAGCAAATAGAATGAACTTTTTCATTTTGTAAGTGGTTATTAAATTTTCGCCGGCATTATAACATCTTTGCGAAGATATCAAAGAAGTGGTCGGTGTCGGTTGGACCTGGAGTGGCTTCCGGGTGGAATTGGCAGGCCATATAGGGGAGAGTTTTGTGTTTTATACCTTCGATTGTGTTGTCGTTTGCATTTTTGAGCCAAACTTTCCAACCAGGTTGAAGTGATTTTTCTCTGATAGCGAAGCCGTGGTTCTGGCTTGTGATGTAGCAATGTTCGGTATCAACGTCGATGCATGGTTGATTTTGTGATCTGTGTCCGAATTTTAATTTGTAAGTCTTTGCTCCTGCTGCAAGTCCTAAAATTTGTGCTCCCATGCAGATTCCAAAGATTGGTTTTTTGAGTTTGAGTGCTTTTTTGATGATGTTAACGAGTGGTTCAAGGAATGATGGATCGCCTGGACCGTTTGTGATAAATATTCCATCAAATTTTTCACCAGCTTCGATGAAGTCGTAGTCCCATGGAACTCTATTTACTGTTAGGTTTCTGTTGAGAAGTGAACGGAGGATGTTGTTTTTCATTCCGCAGTCGATGCAGATGATTTTTTTTGTACCTCTTTTGTAGAGTTTTGGTTTCTTTATTGATACTTTTGCTACTTGGTTTTCTGTGTCTGGATCATAATATTCTGGGTCTTCTTTTTCTGTGATGATTTTTCCTACGATTGTTCCATGTTCTCGGATTTTTTGAGTGAGGGCTCGAGTGTCTATTCCTGTGATTGCGGGGATGTTTTGTTTTTTAAGCCAATCTCCCAGCGATTTTTTAGCATCCCAGTGACTGTGGTTTTCGCTGTACTGCGAGACGATAATTCCTTTTACTTGGATTTTATTTGATTCAAATCTTTTTGAAATGCCTTCAGAACTTTTGCATTCACCGCCAATTCCATAATTTCCAATTAATGGATATGTAAAAGCTAGAATTTGTCCTGAATAAGACGGATCTGTCATTGATTCCGGATATCCCATCATCCCTGTGTTGAAAACTACTTCTCCTGCGCAGGCAATGTCTGCACCAAAGGATTTTCCTTGAAGTTTTGTCCCGTCTTTTAGGACGAGTGTTGCTGTTTTCATCGGAGCTATTTTAGGGTGAGCTGGCATTAATAGCAAGTGTTCGGAATAAGTTCTTTACAGTGAGGGATAGTTAGTTTAAATTATTCGCAGACTAATAAGAAAAAATGGATTTCCAAGGACAACACATTTTATCGACAAATCAGTTTGATAAGGATGGGTTGTTGGTGTTGTTTGAGGAGGCGAAGAAAATGGAGAGTGAGGGAGGGGATTTGAAGGGGAAATTGATGGCGACGTTGTTTTATGAACCTTCTACTAGGACAAGGTTTAGTTTTGAGGCTGCGATGAATCGATTGGGAGGGAAAGTGATGAGCAATGCAGATATGATGGAGACTTCTGCGCATACAAAACGTGAAACTTTGGAGGATACGGGTAAAGTTGTGAGTAAAATAGTGGACGTGATTGTGATGCGGCATCCTGAAAAGGGATCTGTTGCAAAATTGGCTGCAAAGAGCGAAGTTCCAGTTATAAATGCGGGGGATGGAGCGTCTGAACATCCTACTCAGGGACTTTTGGATTTGTATACAGTATGGAAGGAGAAGGGGACTTTGGATGGATTGATTTGGGGAATGGTTGGGGATTTGAAAAATAGTAGAGTTTTTCATTCTCAAGCGGATTTGTTGAGACATTTTGATGTGAAATTTGTGCTGGTATCTCCGGAGGGGCTGGAAATGCCGACTGATTATATAAATGGGGAATTTAGAGAGTCGAAGGATCTAGCTTCTGTTATTGCAGATATGGACGTGATTTCTACGAACAGAATTCAGGAGGAAAGGTTTGCGAGTTCTGAGGAAGCTGAGAAATACAAAGGTGCTTTGATTCTTGATGAGGTGATGATGAATGGAGCGAAGGAAGATGCGGTGGTTTTGAACCCGTTGCCGAGGGTGGATGAGATAACTGTTGGGGTTGATGATGATCCGCGAGCGAAATATTTTGATCAGGTGGAGAATGGGGTTTATGTAAGGATGGCTTTATTAAAGAAAGTTTTAGGATGAGTAGAATTTTGTTAAAAAATGGAGAGGTTGTATCGAGCAAAGGGACTCTGAAGATTGATGTTCTTATTGAGGATGGGAAGATTGTTGGATTTCCGGAGAATGAAGAGGTTGAGGGGGCGGAGGTGGTTGATTGTATGGATAAATTGATTTTGCCGGGTGTTATAGATCCGCATGTTCATTTTCGTGATCCGGGAGCTACTTATAAAGAGGATTTTGAGAGTGGATCTCGTGCAGCTGTGAGTGGAGGGGTTACTACTGTTTTGGATATGCCAAATAATGAACCTCCGACAACGAGTCGGAAGGCATTGGATGCTAAGAGGGCGCTTGTGAATGGTCGCAGTTTTGCGAATTATGGATTTTATATTGGATTTGATGGTGGGAATTTGGAGGAAGTGAATGAAGCTGAGAATATTCCGGGAGTGAAGGTTTATGTGGCAAATTCGACTGGTGATATGGGAGTTTCCCAGGAGAATTTGGAAGAATTGTTTGAAAAAAGCAATAAATTGATAGTGGTTCACGCTGAGGACGAAGGGATTATTGAGAAAAATAAGAAAAAGTTTGATGGAGAATTGGTGGCTGAAATGCATTCGAAGATTCGGAGTCCGGAGGCGGCGGCGAAGGCCGTGAAATATGTTTGTGAATTGGCACGAAAGTATAAACGGCCTGTTCATATTGCTCATGTTTCTACGGAGGCTGAAGTTGATATTATTGAAGAATACAAAGAGGATGGAGTGACCTGTGAGGTGACGCCGCATCATTTGCATTTGACTGAGGATGATTATGAACAGTGGAAAAATTTTATAAAAGTGAATCCGCCGGTGAGGAGTCGGATGGAGGTTTTTTCTCTTTGGAAAGCGTTGAAGACGGGTGTGATTGATATTATCGATACTGATCATGCACCGCATTCTTTGGAAGAGAAGGAAGCGGGATATTTGGATGCGCCTGCTGGAATTCCTGGTGTTGAGATGCTTTTGCCGATCTTTTTGAATACTGTGAGTAGTGAGGGTTTGACTATTAGTGAGCTTGTTAGATTGGTGTGCGAGAGGCCGGCTGAGATTTTTGGGATTCCAAATAAAGGTCGAATTATGGAAGGATATGATGCAGATCTTGTTATTGTTGATATGGAAATTGAGAAAAAAGTTGAAAGGAAAGATTTATTGTCAAAAGCTGGATGGTCACCTTATGAGGGGTTAATGTTGAAGGGTTGGCCAATAATGACGATTGTTGATGGTGAGATAGTGTATAAGGATGGAAAAGTTGAGGGACAACCGATTGGGAAAGAGGTTGTGTTTTAGGCATAAATTTTGTAAATTAAGCTAAAGTAATAATTAAACCAAGTTACTATGAAAAAGATTGCTACATTTCTAACACTGTCAGCAGTATTGTTGTCTGGATGCTCATTTTCAGACCTATTTGTTGATGAAGTTGAAACTCATAATGGACTTATCCAAAAGATGGATGGTGTTCTTATGGCGGAAGAAAATTTTTATAACGAATATTGGGCACTTACTGACGAAGGTGAAGTTACTATGTTTGTTGAGTCTTATGACGAATTTGCTACTTCAGTTGCAGATTTAGATGAATTCTATGTTTCAACTAAATTCTCTTCTGGACAACAAATTTTTGTAGATGAATACAACGAATATTACAAAGGTTTTATGCAAGATTACCTAGAAAAATCTGAGGAATTTAAAGATGTTATTGAAAAAGATGGTTATACATTTGAAGCAATGGAACCGTATTTTGCAGATTTAGATACGTTTACAGAGGATTATGTAGAAATGCATAACAAACTTATTGATACTATCAATTTGCAGTCTGATTACACATCAGAAGGAATGACATACTAAATTTATGGCGAACCTAAAGGTAAAATTTTGTGAAGTTGGGTTTGAGAACCCAACGGTTTTGGCTTCTGGAATTCTGGGAGTTACTGCAAGTTCGTTGAAAAAGGTGATTAGGGATGGAGCTGGAGGTGTGACTACCAAGTCGATTTGGCTGGAGGAGCACGAGGGGCATAGCAATCCAACTATGCTTGGGACGGAGCATTATTTTATAAATGCAGTCGGATTGAGTGATGCAGGAATTGAAAAAGCCTCGACGGAAACATTTCCTGAATACCTGGATGGAAAGCCTGCTCCTATTATTGCGAGTATTGTGGCTTCATCGATTAACGATTTTGGAGAATTGGCTGAGAAAATCGAGAAATGTAATGCGGATATTATAGAAGTGAATATTTCTTGTCCGAATGTGGAAGATGAATTTGGGAAGCCGTTTGCTTGTGTGGCAGCGGATGCTATTGCGGTGACGAAGCTCGTGAAAAGTAAGGTGAGTTCTGTGCCTGTGATTGTGAAGCTTTCGCCGAATGTTGAGAGTATTTCTGAGATTGCGAAGGCTTGTGCGGATGCAGGAGCTGATGG
>JAOZTS010000064.1 GCA_029939035.1 Candidatus Altimarinota bacterium
AGAGCAAAAGACTTTGAGGCCGACGGATACTGCTTTTGTGGTGACCGATCTGCTGGTTGCTCACTTTTCTGACATTGTTGATCATAAATTTACGGCTGAAATGGAGGAAAAGCTGGATATGGTGGAAGAAGGTAAGCAGAAATGGGTGCCAATGATTAAGGCTTTTTATGGTCCATTTCACAAGAATATTGAAGAAAAAGACAAAAGTTTGAAGAAAGAGGATATTGTGAACGAGGAAAGTGATGAAATTTGCGAGAAATGTGGAGAAAAAATGGTTATAAAACTGGGTAGATTCGGGAAGTTTTTATCTTGTAGTGGGTATCCAGAATGCAAGAATGCAAAACCGTTAGAAGGTGATACAGAAGAGGAAAAGAAGGATAGTAAGGAGCTTGAGGCGTTGAAGGAAAAATTGAAGGATAAGAAGTGTGAAAAATGTGGAAAGGATATGGAGGTGAAAGTAGGTAGATATGGACCGTTTCTCTCATGTACTGGATATCCTGATTGTAAAACCATTACTTCAATTGTTGTGTTTTCAGGTGTTAAATGTCCTTCTTGCGAAACTGGTCAATTGGTAGAAAGACGTACCAGGAAGGGCGGAAGAGTGTTTTGGGGATGTAATAAATTTCCAAAATGTAAGACCGCTTCGTGGAACAAACCGGTAGACATAAAGGATGGCCGTCTTCGTGTGGAAGATAAGGAGGGAAAAACAGTGTTCCATGATGAAATTTCAAAGAAGAAAAAGGAGTAAAAAGTAGCTTGTAGGCTTTGTCTCAGGGCTTTTTTATGGTATAATCTAAGGGTAAAATATAAATATAAATATAAAAATCATGATTTTCAAATTATCACGCTATTTGTTCTTTATTGGGCTTTTTGCTTTTCTTTCAGCGACTGCTTTTGCAGAGGGAGATGTCCTTTGTAGTGGGCGAGTAATGGGTTCAACGAATAATTTCAATGTGAATTTCGGAGAACTTTATTTCGATACGCATGGTGCTCCTGATGATGGAGTTCCTGTTGGATATGGCCTTAATTATGGACAAGAAGTAGACGTTTCGATTATTGGGGGAACGACAGGTCTTGCACCTGGAAATAGAAGCGATGCGGCTTGTGTGAACGAAGGTACTGGGAATTTTAGTCATGATGGAATTACTTTGAATAATTATGAATATCAAGTAGAGAAGTATGCGTGGAGTGATAATGTTGGATTTATTGATTTTTTAGGAGCTGAGACTTTTGGCGTAAAGATTGGACCAGATGTTGCAGGAACTAGAGAATTGGCCGGATATGCGTGGAGCGGTTCGAGTGCTGGACCAGCTTTTGGATTTATTCAATTTAAAGGTTTGAGAGCGGATTTGGTTCCTTATGGAGTGACTATGAATAGTGCGACTGGAATGCTTTCTGGTTATGCATGGAGTGAAGCTGGAATTTGGATTGATTTTACGGGAATTCAGATTGAGTTGCCTGGTGAGACCTTGATAGTGCCAGGTGGTGATATTTGTAGTGGAGTTGATTATCTTTGTTTAGATGTTTCGATTCATGAAGGAATAAATGATTATTGGTATGACCTTGAGGTATCTTTGATGGATAGTGACGGGGTTACTCCTTTGAATATTACAAATTCTGTAGCTATTCCTTACTATCAATTCTCTGCCGATTTTGAGTGGGAAGATAGTATCAAATTGAATCAGTTGGCATATTCTGAAGGAACTTTTGATGATAATCCAGCGCCTATTGATGATGGTGGTGGGCTTTTGAGTAAGCCAATTTCGGTGGGGAATAATGCTGAGTTTTTTGATTGGTTCGAAGAAGCACCGGCTGGTCCTGGGCATTATCAATTGAAACAAAAATTGAAATCTCTTGCGCCTACTTCTGGTTCTAATGTGTCTTTGACTACAAGCACATTGCCGCCGTTAGCTATAAATAATGAATTTTTTAAGGATGAGTTGTCTTATGATGGAGCTGTTTGGACGGATGATATTCACTCAAATGAACTTATTTTGAAAAGAGTGGATTATAATATTTCAATGGGTGCAGCTCCGGTTGCTGGTGAGCCAGTTTTTCCTGGTAATTTAACTTCTGGATATAGATTCGAATTTGCACCTGTTATCGATGTGGGAGTTCTCTATGCAGGAGATCACGAAGATACAATTGTTGGATTTAGAAATGTTCCGATTAGTTTTACAATGAAAGAAAGTCATAGCGATTATCTGGATTATTCTAATGCGGAAGTATTTATGATGGTTGATTATGATAGAACATTGACTACGTCAGAATGTGACGTCGACAGTAATGCAAACTTTGATTACTATTTTACCGATTCAGTGGTAAGTGAGATTGAGCCAATTCATAATGGAAATGGTGATTGGACTTTTAATCAAACATCAACACCTAGTGCTAATCCGGCTGCTATCGGTTTCTCATTAAACGATTTGTCTAGTGAGCAGGTTTACAATGCTGTTGCTGCGATTCTTTCCTACGATCCTGATGATCCGTTGGCTCAGTTGCCATGTGATGTGGTGCAGGGGCCAACTTTCTATACGGTTGTGAAATATGATGTGAATCCTGGTGAAGAAGCTAATCTTGAATCAGATCCTGTTGCTTCTGTGTACGATTTCTCTGAGATTTCTGTATATCTTGGGGCTGAATTGATAGGGCTTATTGATAGAAAAACTATAGATTTTAATTTGGATCCGGATTTACTGAAATCAATAATCGAGCCAAAAATTGATCCAATTATAGATATAAAATCGACTATAGATATACAGAGTGCTATTGATAATAATCTTATTTTGAAATCAGCGATTATACCAAAAACTATTATACCTACTGTTCCAGATGAAACGGTTTATTATTATAGTAATAAGATTCCAAGAATTTTGTCTGCGGCTTACAATCCTGCGGCTATAATTCACGGTAATGTCTATGCGCCTAAGGCGTTAAGCACTTCTGGGAGTATCGAAACGCAGGAGACTGGGTATTTAGCGGTGAATATAGTGAGAAATACTATTAATGAAAATATTAGTAAGTTTTTAGGAGAGATTGATGTGAATGAGGGCGATGCGTGTACGGTAACGCTTTTGGGCGATACGGCAAGTACTGTTGTTACAACATGTGATAGTGGAACGTATGAGACCTTTGACGTGGGGAATGAAAAGGTTTTGTTTGTTGATGGTACAGATTTGACTTTGGATCTGGGAGTTGATGGTGGGGATTCAAGTTTTTGGGGAGATTGGGTAATAATTGTCCAAGATGCAAAAGTGTTTATTGATAGCGATATCTATCATGATGATATGTCTGTTGGAAGTTTGGTTTTAATTAATCTGACTACTTACGATGAGTCATGTGCTGATAATAATATTTATTTGCATGCAAAGGTAAAGAATATTGATGCGAATATTGTGTCTGACTGTTCGTTGTTTCCGTATGATCCTACTATTGAAATTGATCCGGTAACTGGAACTCTTCAAGCAGTGGCAATGCCTGATGCGGTCACTGGAATCCCGGATTGGACTTATGAAGAAAAAATTGAAAAGCTGGTATACCAAAAATTCTTTAGAGGAAGTCTTGCTTCGAGAAATACAATTGGTGGAGCGGATTTGGATTCGTTGGCTGGAGAAGAGTATTTACTGGATGGAACAGGTATAACTTGGGATTTGCCTGTAGACCTTGATGTTCGTCTTAATCTACAAAACTACGATCTAAACTATATGGCATTCTTTATGCTTTCAGTTGAAATGGCCAGTAATGGATGGCCGATTGATCAAAGATGTCAGAAGGCTTTGACTATTGAGGATATGGTGGCTTTGAACAATAGTCCAGGGTCTGTTACAGGTGAAAACGGTGAGCTTTGTGATGGTATTGATTTGGTGCAATATGATCCGATTTCTTTAGGTGGAAGTGGGGATGGAGACCTTATTGTTCTTGAGGAAAACGAAGATAATCTTGCTCGAGGGCTTGAGCCGTTTAGTTACAATCCTGTTTACATTTATGCAGTTAGTTCAGACTCGTTTGTGTTTGAGACTGCTGGAGAGGTGACTAGCTACTAAGTTCATTAAGCCGTGTGGTACCAATCAAGGCTGACGTCTGGATGGAGCTTCAATTGTTCTACCATTATCTTTTGGATTTCATCGAGTCTTTCTTGGGAATCTGATTCGAAGCGGAGCGTGAGGTTTGGGCTTGTGTTTGAGGCTCGGATAGCTCCCCATGAGTTTTTGTCGAAGTTTACACGGACTCCATCGATTGTGATGCAGTCGTAGTTTTCAGTGAAGTATTTTACGAGGGCGTCGACTATTTCGAATTTCTTGTCGTCTGGGCAGTGGGCTTTGAATTCTGGTGTTGTGAATGCTTCTGGGAGGTCGTTGAACATTTGGGAGAGCGGGTGTGTGTGGCTTGAGAGGATTTCTATGATTTTTCCTGCTGCAAGGAGTGCGTCATCGAATCCATAGTAGTTTTCTGCGAAGAATAAGTGTCCTGATACTTCGCCTGCTAGTGGAGCTTGGATCTCTTTCATTTTCTTTTCGATGAAACTGTGGCCGGTTTTGCACATTATTGTTTCTGCGCCGAGTTCTGCCATTTTGTTTATGATTGTTTGGGAAGTTTTTATGTCGAAGATGATTTTTGGGTTTTGTACGCGGGTCATTAGGTCTCGAGCGAGGAGGAGGAGCATGAAATCTGATGAGTACATGTGTCCTTTTTCATCGACGACTCCGATTCTGTCGCCGTCTCCGTCAAATCCTATTCCGAGGTCTGCGTGCTCTTCTTTTACTTTTGCGATTAGGTCTCTCATGTTTTCGATTTCTTCGGGATTTGCTTCGTGGTTTGGGAAAGTTCCGTCGAGTTCACAGTAGAGTGGGATGACTTCGCAGCCGATTTTTTCGAGAAATTCTGGGGCGAATGGTCCTGCTGTTCCGTTTCCGGCGTCGACTACTACTTTGAGTTTTCGTTTTATGTTGATGCGTGATGTTAGGTCCTCGAGGTATTGTGGCCAGATGTTTAGTCTTGTGTTTGTGCCAGGGGTTTCTGCTGTTTCGAGTTGGTTGTTTTGAATTAGTTTGAGGACTTCTTGGAGTTCGTCGCCGCATATTGAATGAGCTTCTTTGGTTACGGTTTTTACTCCGTTATATTCTTTTGGATTGTGGCTTGCTGTTATGTTTGTTGCTGAGTCGAAGTCGAGTGCGCATGATGCCCAATAGATCATTGGGGAGATGCTGATTCCGACGTCTGTTGTGTTGATTCCCGTTTCGTTTATGCCTTTTATGAAGGCAGCTTTTAGTTTGTCTCCTGTGAGTCTGTTGTCACAGCCGACTGCCATAGTTTTTGTGTCGTACTTTTGTTTGATGTAGGTTCCGGTTCCTTTTCCGATGAGGTAAACGGTTTCTTCTGTTAGGTCTGCTTGGCTTCCGTCTTCTGGATCTGCGATTCCTCGAATATCGTAAGCTCTGAAAATGTGTGGATTAATAGGCATTGTTGTATTTTGTTATGTCCATTGTGTCTTTAATGATTTTTAGGCGGGAAGGTATTTCCCATTCTTTTAGCAATTTTGCTGCAGCTTTTGGGAGCATTGTTTCCCATCCTTTTCCTTTTAATAAAGCTGTTCGTACTTTTGTGGCGCTAAGTTTCATTACTCTTTTTAGTTGAATAATTTCTGGTCCGCTTTTGCAATCTTCGTGTGGTTTGAAATATTTCCCTTGGTAGCAAGCTTTTACGATTTTAGATCCGGTGTAAAGGCGTGTGTATGGAGGAACGTAAATGTTGATGTGGTTAACCCAGAGCGCGTAGTTGTTTACGTTTCTGATTGGAATTATGCAGTACTTTTCTGCTGGAATTTTGGCTTCTTTTAGAGATTCTTCGATGATTTGGAACCTTTCTGATCCTGTAAGGGGATTGTATTGAATAAAGTTTTTTTCTGCGCTTCCGATAGCTATGATTATTCTTTCATTATCTTTGAGGATTTTTTTTACCATCTCCAAATGTCCTTTGTGGAATGGTTGGAATCGGCCAATAAATAACGCTGATTGCATAATTTGTAATTAAATTATCAACAGTATATCTGATGATTGAAATTTCGCAATTTAAGAAGTGGCTTTTATCATGAATGCCGGTTGAAGTTTGTGTTGGTTGATCTCCATTAGTCGGAAAACTTTGTGGACGGAGTGTGGGCTTAAGCCTTTGTCTATGAGGTCGTCTTTGGTTAGTCCTTTTTCGATTTGCCTGAGGACTACGTCGATTTCTTTGTATGTCATGCCGAGCTCTTCTTCGTCAGTTTGGTCTGGATAGAGCTCTGCGGATGGTTCTTTGTGTAGGAACTCATCTGGGAGCCCGACGTGTTCTGCGAGTTTGAAGACATCACCTTTGTATAGGTCACCGATGATTTCTAGATCTGCGCCTAGGTCTCCGTATTTTGTGCCGTAGCCGAGGGCTAGCTCAGTTTTGTT
>JAOZTS010000065.1 GCA_029939035.1 Candidatus Altimarinota bacterium
GTCTACCGCTCCCCTGCTGTTCATTGCAAGTCCGAGAAATACTGATTTCATTGGTTTAATTTTTTGAACTACCGCCATTATGTATGATCCGAAAAATTTTCCAAAGAATGCAACGGCGAATAGCATCAAAAAGATCATTGGCTCCTCTATTAACCCTTTGAAATCGAGGTTAAAGGCGAGGCTTGTGAAAAATATTGGACCCAAAAACCCATAACTTATCCCATATATCCTGTCTTCAATTTTTTTGTAAGTTTTCCCGTAGAGAATTTCTTCGTGAATAAACAACCCTGCGAGGAATGCTCCAATTATTATGTGCAGGCCAATCCACTCTGCAGCCAGCCCTAAAACTAAAGCGACTATAAGTGTAAAAGTGAACCCTTTGTTTCTGAAAAATTTCCCTGAATACTTGCTGAGTTTGAAACCAGCTATAAGTACTACTGCAAAGAATAAAATTATTTTTGCTAAAAGGAAAATCAATTCTGGTGCATTTACAGTTCCGTTTTCTACGAGTTTAATTATTGCTGAGAAAATTATCAGAATCATAATGTCGCTTATCAGCGCCGCGTTTAGGACTTTGTTTGCAAAATGAGTATTTCTAATCTGGCAATCCTTTAAAATCCTGACTGAAATAGCTATAGACGTTGCTGATATTGCAGTCCCAATAAACAGAGATTTTATCAAATCGTATCCTAGATATTGCGACACATAAAATCCTCCGACCAGTGGTAACAGTACTCCCCCAATCGCTATCAAAATTGCTTTCTTTGACCCCTTCAAAAGCGCTTGCGGATCGGTCTCCAGACCTGCGTGCAGCATTAGGAAAAAGATCCCCAATTCAGCCAAAACTTGTATTGAAACGCTCCCAGGGTCAATAATATTCAACACTAACGGTCCAACCAAAATCCCTCCGAGTACTTCACCAAAAACTACAGGAAAAGACAGCATGCGAAAGAGTTTACCCATGCCCCAGACAACAACCATTAATATCAGTAAACTGTGAAAATCTCCCATAGAAATAAGTAATTCGTGTCGATTATAGCAGAAGTTTGGACTGTGGAAAAAGGCTTGTGGTTTTTGGCGGCTTTTCTGTACAATCAATACATAATTAACCTCGTTTTATATGGAAGATCTAAAGAAGAAATTTGAAAAAGAACCTGTTGGTAAGCAACGCATTCTGATTGCTGGGCTTATCGGTGTCGTGGCTAGTTTTTTGCCATGGTGGTCAGTTTCTTTCGGTTCATTCGGTTCAGCTTCAATGAACGGATGGCATAGCTATGGGCTTTTAACTACTATTGCTTCATTGGCTATCGTTTTAAATTGGTTGCTACCAAAAGTCGGAGTGAAATATAAATTGCCTTGGAAAGAAGAAATGATGTTGAAGGTTTTGTCAGTAGCAATGCTTGCAGGACCTGTGATTTGGGTAATCAATGTTAGCTTTTCATTCTCAATGGTTGGTATCGGCGTTTATCTGGCTCTTGTTGCAGGTGGAATTGCTGCATATTACGCATTTGCAAAAACGAAGAAGGCACCTAAAGCTACTAAATAATGGAAGTTTGGTTATATTCTCTTGGGAGTGTTGCTATCATAAGTATCGTTTCTTTGGTTGGAATCGTTACTCTTTCTATTAGAATTGATAAGTTAAGGAAAATACTAATCTATATGATCAGCTTTTCAGCGGGTGCACTTTTGGGTGGAGCCTTTCTTCATCTTTTGCCGCATGCGGTTGCAGAACATGGGTTTGGACTGAATATTTCCATATATCTTTTAATTGGAATTGGCACAATGTTCGTAGTCGAAAAGGTAATTCACTGGAGGCATTGTCACCTCCCTACAACTGACGATCATCCTCATCCTTTTGCCTTGATGAATTTGTTTGGAGATGGAGTTCATAATTTCATCGATGGTCTTGTTATTGGTGCTGCATATTTGGTTGATATTAATGTTGGAATAGCAACGACTATTGCAGTTGTCCTACATGAAATCCCTCAGGAGATTGGAGATTTTGGAGTTTTGATTGCTGGAGGATTTTCGAAAACTAAGGCATTATTGCTAAATTTCGCTACTGCGCTGACAGCAGTCCTTGGTGTTGTTGTTGCACTTTTGATTGGCACTTATGTGGAAGGCTTAACCGTCTTTCTTATTCCGTTTGCGGCGGGTAATTTCATTTACATAGCAAGTGCAGATTTGATTCCTGAAATGCATAAAACTGTTAAAATTTCTCGCTCTTTGGTGCAGTTTCTATTTTTTGCTTTGGGAATTGGAATAATGTTTCTGGTTATGCTGACCGAAGATGGACACGGGCATAACCATGAAAATGATCACGTGGATGAAACTTCTCATGTGGTTGAAGAAGGAGCTCATTAGACTTTGTTTGCTAGTATGAAGCCCATTGATTTGTCGTAGTGGGAGGGTGTTTTTTGGGTTTTGTGGCCGGCTTTTTGGAGTTTTTGTATGAGTGGAGTTGGGTCTTTTTGGTGGTATTCGATGTAGATGGTTTTGATTAGCTTGAGGGTTTCTATTGGTGTCGATTCTATGATTTCGAATTCTGCTCCCTCTGCGTCGATTTTTACTAAATCGGTTTGGGTTTTTATAATGTTGGTGAGAGTTGTTGTTTGAGTTGTCTGAGTTTTTTCGGTTTTTTGTGTAAGCGAATGGTTATGAGAATCTTCGCTTAGGTAAAGAGTTGCTTGCCCTTGTTTGTCTGAAACTGCGAGGTTTTTTGTTGTGACATTTTTGATGTGGTTTTGTTTGAGGTTTTCTTTGAGGGTTGTGAAGTTTTCTTGGCTGGGTTCATATGTGATGATTGGGACGTTTGGATTTAATGTTCTCGCGTAGATGGCAAACATGCCAGTGTGTCCCCCTATGTCTATTATTTGGTTCTTTGCGTTTTTTATGACTGGCTCGATGTCTTTGTAATCTCTTTCGACGAATATTTCGTTAAAAACAGAATCATCTGCGTCTGAGCGGACGGTTATAGTGACTTGCTGATTGTTGTATTTGATTTGTTTGGTGTGTGGCATTAGATTTTCTTTAACTCGCTCTTCAATTTCCCCAACTGCAAGTTCCCTGTTCCGCCTTGGTGCTTGGATTCTTTTAGCATTTTGACGATGTTGGATTTGTTGATCTTGATCTTGTCGAGGTTTGAGCCTACTTCTATGTAGGCATCTCGGAAGGATGAACCTTTCTTTACCAATTCGAAGGCTTTGTGGGCTGAGAAAAGTTCTGGGCTCATTTCTTCGAGGAGTCTTTCTTCGTTTGGTATTAGGTTTTTGATTATGATCGACATTACTTCCAGTGACATTTTTGTGTATCTGAGGCCGAGGAAGAGTGGGCGTTTCATTTCTTGTCCGTCTCTATGGTATCCGGAGACTTTGTTCAATATATTCATTGTCATTTCGCTTTTGCATGCGATTACTGTGGCTGTTCGCCCTCTGATGAGTTCGGCTACATCAAAGTTTTTCTTTTGAGGCATAATGGATGAGCCGGTTGCAATACTGTTTGGAATTGTAAAAAGTCTGAATTCTTGAGTGGTGAAAAACAATAGATCGCAGGCCAGTCTATTCAGAGAGAGCATGATTTGAACGCATGCTTCCAGGACCATTCCTTCTATTCTTCCTCTTGAATTGTGGCAGTAGATTACATTGTTTTGTGTGCGGGCGAATCCTAAGTCTTTTGATAATTTGTCTCTGTCGAAATCGAATGGTGATCCGAATCCTGCTCCGGTCCCAAGTGGATTTTGGTCGACTAAGGTGTCGTTTATGCATGTCAAAATCCTGAGATCGTCCATGAGAGATTCTGCGAATGCAGCGAGCCAGGTCCCTACACTTGTTGGCATGGCTTTTTGCATGTGAGTGTAGCCCGGCATTGGGAGGAATTCGTATTTTTTCGCAGTGGTAATTATGTCTTCTACTAGTACTTTTCCGTGCTTTTTCATATCTTTCAATTTGTCTTTCATGAACAGGCGCATTGTCACAAGCACTTGGTCGTTTCTGGAACGTGCTGTGTGGATTTTTTTACCAATTTCTCCGTGATTTTTCGTTAGATAGTCTTCTATTTTTGTGTGGCAGTCTTCGTCTTCAACTTTTAGCTTAAATTTTCCTGCTTTGTAGAGTTTTGTGATTTCATCCAGGCCTTTTTTGAGATCTTTTATATCTTTGTCGTTCAATATTCCGTGTCTACGAAGCATTTTTCCGTATCCCCAAGACCCCTCTACGTCAGACAGGATCATTTGTTGATCATAAATAATATCTTCACCTGCATTGTAATTTTCAACAGTTGGATCCAGCTTTGCTGTTCCTTTCTTGTCCCATATTTTTCTTTTAGCCATAGTTTTTGAGTTTAAGAGTTTTTGCGCCATTATTTGTGGCTATTTTTGCTAATCCAGTCACGTCGTAATATCGGCATGCTGAAGCCATTAGTATTATTTCTTCAAATAGATCGCCCCTATCTTCTGGGACGAATATGTCTGAGATGTTGTCTGTCCCAACTGAGACGTTTACGCCCGCCTCTACCATTTCGTCTACCTGTGCAATTGAATTGTGGAGTGGGGCAACTTTGTCTTTGTGCTGTTTCATTCCGATTACTGCCCATGGGCAAACAGTTACGTTTGTTCCTGTATCGACCATCTTTTTGTAAATTCTTTTTCTATCTTCTTCTGCTTGTGCAGAAACTGATAAAGCATGAACGAATGTTACCCTCCCCTGCATTCCCTCTTTCTCAATCATATCTAGGATCCATTCAGAATCCTTTTCTTCTGGATTGTTTTCTTGATCTACATGAACATCTATATCTTTGCCTAGGTTTTTTGCTGTAGAGATTAAGAACTCCATGTGTTTGCGGTCCCCATTCGACTCAGATCTATCACTTGATGGCAAACCTCCTACTACATCACATTTGTCGCAGGCTCTTTCGTACAGATCTCTTGCTTCCTGAGTTCGTAGCCCCTCCAGTGGTTGTGGAACTAGTTGCAGAATAAATCTATCCTTGTATTCTTCGCGAACTTTCACGGCAGAATCCACAACAAGCATCTCAACAATAAAATCTGCATCAACATGTGTACGGCATGCGATAATTCCCTGCTCGATAAAACCGTCTATACAATATTTCAATCTCTCAATGAGTGATTCCTCTGTGTGGTTTTTCTTGATATCTCTATTTAGAGTCCATTTTTCCTCCATCAAAGCAGAAGCTTGTTTCCAATTCTCAGGAGTAACTGTGTAGGCGCGGTCCAAATGTGCGTGACAATTGACCATGCCTGGAGTTTTTTTTACTTCTTCAAAGAAAAAGTCTCGAAATGGAAATCTGCTCATAGGAATTTGTAATTATTGATATATTTTTATTCCATTTTGACGAAAATTGCAAATAAGCTAGAATGGCCGAGCTATGGAAGAATATTACAAAAAAATCATTGAAGAAATCGGGGAAAACCCTGAGAGGGAAGGCCTTTTGAGAACTCCCCAGCGAGCGGCTAAAGCAATGAAATTTTTAATGAAGGGATACGCCGAGGATCTGGACACCATTATCAATGGAGCGATATTCAAGGCAGAAAGCAAAGATATGATCATTTGTCGTGACATCGAACTTTATTCGGTTTGTGAACATCATATGTTGCCGTTTATTGGAAAATGTCATATTGCATACATTCCGAACAAGAATGTGATCGGTCTATCGAAACTCTCTAGAATTGTTGAGTATTATGCACGTCGACTACAGATCCAGGAGAGGTTGACCAAGCAAATCGCGAGTACTGTGATGAAATACTTGGATCCTATTGGGGTTGCGGTTGTTGTCGAAGCGAAACATCTTTGTATGATGATGAGGGGAGTGGAAAAGCAAAATTCGGTCATGCAGACTTCGGCTATGCTAGGAATATTCCGAAAAGAACCTGCTACTCGTTCGGAGTTCTTTAATTTGATTAATCGAAAGTAGTTTTATGTGGAATTTTAAAAAACCACCCGTGTTATTGCGGATGGCTTTTTAACTCTCTCCTATTTCCCTATTGAAAGTTTATTGTCCGAATTTGCAGTTTTTGTTGAAATTCCCTTTTTTTGGTGGTAATGGAATTTCTGAATCTTCAAGTAATGCTTTTGCTCCTTCGAGATCTCCTGCTTGTTTGAGCTCTCTTGATTGTTCTAGTGTTCCCTTCTGTTCGTCAGTGAGACCCTCTAGAAACTTACCCTTCATTTCCTGAAGTTTTTGCATCTTTGGAGCTTCTATTCCAGCTTCATCAAACAATGCTTTTGCTCCTTCTCTGTTGCCTTCTTGCATCATTGTGTGAGCTTCCTGCATTACTTTGAACTGGTTTTCCGACAATTC
>JAOZTS010000066.1:0-1213 GCA_029939035.1 Candidatus Altimarinota bacterium
TGTTGAATTGGATCAATACATACGGTTGGAAAAAATTGTCGAGTTGAACGTCAGCGTGTACGAAGTGTTCACCGGTAAGTCCTGTTTCTTTCCATGGATCTGGAAGAGTAGAGTAGGTGATTGTTTCGTATTGATATTTGGTGTAAGTAACGTTTGCGTCTATCTCGTCAGCTTTTATCAAATGGTAACCAAGTTTTGTTTTTACAATTTCACTTACTTCACCTTGGTTTTCGAATGCTAAGGCTGCTTGTTCGAAGTCATATACGTAATATCCATTATCTGTAACTGTTGTTGGAAGAACTCCGCCATCAGCGCTGTTTGCTTTGTCTTCAGAGTTTTCTATTGCTACTGATGCAAAGTCTGCTCCGTTTTCGATTTTGTTTTCTAGGTCTTTGATAATTGTGTAGGCTTCATCTTCTGTACGTGTGATTGAAGCATCTGCAGATTCTAGACCTGCCCATGTGATTAGAATGTGGCTTGCATGTACTTCTTTTGCATTTTTAACGTCTTCTTTTTTGTCTGTTAATTTTACGATTGATAGCCCTGCTTCTTGGATTTCATTTCCAGTTTGAGCGTCTATGATATATGCCCCTCCTGTTTCTATGAGTTCCTCGTTGTGTTCGCCAACTTCTAGACTAAGGATTGTTTCTTTTACTCTGCTTGAGATTTCGTCTTCAAATACGTAATTTGATTTTTCGTATGTGACTTGTCCTGGATAGGCTTGTTGTTCTTCTAATCCTACTAATGAGAATTCTTCTCCATTATTGACTTTGTTTAATGCTTCGAGTGCATTTTCTTTTATTTTGTCTTTTTCTTGTGGGTCGAGTGTGTCTTTTCTCTCTTTAAATTCTAATTGAATTGTTTTCCCCACTGTTGCTTTAGCTTTTTCCAGACTTACCAATTTCTTTTCGTCATCTGTTAGGTCTGCTACAGTTTTTTCTTCACCCAGATAAGTGTCTACATCTTCTTGTGAAATGGTTGCCGTTTCAGCTAATTCAACTGTGATGTGGTATTCTTCTGCGATTTCTGACACATAAATATTTGGTTCTGCAACTCCGAGTCCGTTAACACGTTTTTCGATTACATTAAGTACACCGTCGATGATGTCTTGTTGATCCTCATCTGGCACCTTTCTTAGGTCAATTTTGTAATCCAGTTGAGATCCTCCTTGTAGATCAAGTCCCAAGTGGATTTTGTGATCCGTAAAGGAATC
>JAOZTS010000066.1:1223-6303 GCA_029939035.1 Candidatus Altimarinota bacterium
AAAAAACCCGAGAACTAGGGCAGCGACTATAATTAGCAGTATTTTCCAAGATATGAATTTTTTCATTATATTTTGGTTATTTTATTTATTTATTATGTAAAGTTTGATCTAATTCTTCATTGTTTCCTTTACCAGTTCGTCCATAGTCGTCGTCGAGTTTTACGACATCGTCTAGTTCTGGCGTGGATACTTCAAAAATTTCGCTATCTTCTAGGGCTTCTAAGCGGTGGATAGTATATGGAGAGACATCTATTTTGTCACCTTTATTTAAAATTTTCTCTTGCAGATTGTTCTCATCTGTTCCATAGGTAAATTTGACCTTTCCGCTATATACGTACTGGGTTTCTATTTTCTTCTCATGATATTGGAGGCTATAACGGCTTCCTTTGGTTACTTCGAGGATTTTTCCCGCGTATTTTTCCGTATGTGCAAACCAAATTTCGCGTCCCCACGGCTTTAGTTTTATTTCTGGCTTATCCATATAGAATTGTTGGATTTTAATCGCGGGTACTATACTGGATTTTCTTGAATTTTTCTATCTTTTCATGATGTCCGCGCTTCTCAAGTTCTGCATATAGAGAGTCGAAATTCCCGATATCGGTCCAATCAAGGTCGGCTTTTATGATCAGAACGTGATGTGGATCAACTTTTTCCATGATTGCATAATCGATGGAGATTTTTTCTAGAGTAGGGTAGTGATCTTTAATTGTTTGGTTTTGGTCTTCTGTATCGTAGGAATTCATAATAGCTATGAGTTTTTCGTATGTTTGTGGCTGGTGATCTTTGTAATGTCCGAGCAAAATGTCTGTTTTCCACACGTAAATGCCTGTATTCCATAGATAATTTCCATCTGCTATGAATTTCTCGGCAGTTTCCTTGTCTGGTTTTTCTGTGAATGAGTCGAGTTTGTAGACCTCCGTGCGATCAATTTTCTTGAACAGCGGGCCGAGCTTCACGTAGCCATAATTTGTGTTTGGGGAGGTTGCTGTTACTTCGATGATATTTAGTGATTTTTCTGTTTGAGCGAGTTCATCTGCTACTTTTAGCTTCTCCTGGAATTCTTCTTTGTTGTTAATGAGATGGTCGGCGTAAATTACTGCCATTACTTCTCCTGGGTGTCGTTTTTCAATGATTGCTGCCGCAAATCCGATGCAAGATGCTGTGTCTCGCAGATCAGGCTCTATAATTATGTTTTTTTCTGGGATTTGTGGTGTTAGTTCTTTGGTTAGTTCGAGGTGTCGTTCGTTGATTGCAATATATATGTCTTCTGGTGCTAGAAAATCTAGACGATCAATGGTTTCTTCGAGCATTGTGACGTCTGAGACGAGATCGATGAATTGTTTTGGTCTTTCTGGTGTGGATAGTGGATGAAGCCGGGTTCCGCCTCCACCAGCAAGGATTACTGCTTTCATAAAATTAGTGATTTACCTGTCATTTCTTTTGGTTGTTTGATTCCGAGGACTTGAAGCACTGTTGGTGCTACGTCTTTTAGTCCTAAAGTTTTTCCGGTTCTGAGTTTTACGGGTTCGTTCGAGATTGCTATGAAATTTACCGGATTTAGTGTGTGGGCTGGGCAATCCTCTCCATTTTTGTATTTCATGAATTCGGCATTACCGTGATCTGCTGTTAGTAGGATGGTGTAGCCCTGTTTGAGTGCTTTTGGAACGATGCGTTTGAGGCATTTCTCTAATGTTTCGATTGCTTTGACCGTGGCTTTGAATTCGCCGCTGTGTCCGACGAGGTCTCCGTTTGCGAAGTTTAGAAGGATGAAGTCATATGGTTTTTCGAGCTCTTTCAATAGGGCAGTTGTGACTTTTGGGGCGCTCATTTCTGGTTTTTCTGCGTATGATACGCATTTTGGGGATGGGATTAGGATTCGTTTTTCTCCTTTGTATGGTTCTTTGTCTTGTGAATTGAAAAAGAATGTTATGTGTGCGTATTTTTCGGTTTCTGCAATTCGGAGTTGTTTTTTTCCTTTTTTTGAAAGGTATGAGCCGAGATTGTTTTTTACTTTGTTGGCTTCGAATAGTACAGGGTATTTTTTGCTGTATGGTCCGAAGCATACAAAATTCTTGAATTTAGCTTTGTTGAATAGTTCTGTGAGCTGTTTTGCTCGATCAGTTCTGTAATTGAAGAAAACTACTGAGTCGTTTTTGTTAATGATGCCGTTTTCGTTGAGTACGATTGGTTCGATGTAATAATCTGTATCTGTTCCTCGTTTGTATTCGTTTTTGATGGCTTGTAGAGCGGACTTTTCGTGTTTACCTTTTCCTTTTGTTAATAGGTTGAATGCTCTCTCGGTTCGTTTCCAGTTTGTGTCTCTATCCATTGCATAAAAACGCCCAATTATAGTCGCAATGTTTCCTCCAGCTTTTTCTACTCTTTTAATAAATTTATCAGCTGATCTTTCAGGAACGTCTCTACCATCAGTAAAGGCGTGTACAAAAACTTTGTTCAGCTTCTCTTGTTTTGCGAATTTTAGTAGTGTGAATAGGTGATCTAGGTGTGAGTGAACTCCTTCATCTGAGATCATTCCCATTATGTGGAATGCTGAATCGTTTTTCCTACAGTTCTCAGCTATTTTCTTTAATGCTTTTAGTTTAAAAAAGTCTCCCTTCTTTATAGATCGATTAATTTCTTCGAGTGATTGGAAGACAATTCGTCCAGCGCCCATTGTGAAATGTCCGACTTCGCTTCCTCCCATAGTTTTTGGTGGAAGGCCGACGTGGGTGGAATCCGTATTTAGTAAGGTAGAAGGGTATGTGGCTCGAAGCTCATCCATAAATGGAGTATTGCTTTGAGTGACTGCATTGTATTTGTAATCTTTGCCCTCTCCATAACCGTCGAGGACTATCAAAAGTGCTTTGTTTTTCATATTAGTTCATTAATGTTCCCAAGTACCAGGATAATATTTGATTTCCGTAGAAGATTGCAATAACAGTTCCAGTTACTAGGAATGGTCCGAATGGTATTGCTGATTTTCTGTTAGCTTTTTTCTGGATTAAAAGGACGATGCTCGTGATTGAACCTAGGAAATAGGATATTACGAGAGCGATGAGTCCCAATTGCCAACCGAGAAGTAATCCCATCAAGGCTCCGAGTCTCAAGTCTCCGCCTCCGATCCATTTGCCTTTAGACAATACTAGTTGCGCAAGGAAGAATAGGAAAATTCCTGCACCTCCGATTAGCATTGAGAGTGGGGGAGTTAGCCCAAGGAGCAGAACTCCGGCGATTGTTATTCCGATTGCTGGAATTGAAAATCTGTCTGGGATTTCTTGGTACAAAAGATCGTAAAAGAAGATTCCAATTAGGAATGTGAATAAAATGATGTAGAAAATAAAGATTTCGAATTGGTGCCAGTTGATTGCGTAGTTTAGAAGTGTTGGGTCTACGGTAGAAGGGATTTCGATGATGAAGCCCCACACAAGGAATGTTAATAGAAACAATAGTCCAGTGATTACTTCGAGTGAGAAGTAATGAGTTGATATCTTTTTGCCGCAGTATCCGCACTTTCCTCTAAGGAAAAGCCAGCTAAATACTGGAATCAGGTGGCGCCATTTTAGTTTTTTCTTGCATGATGGGCATACTGAGTGGCTGAGGAGGATGCCTTTTTGTTTGTGTCTAATTCTGTGGATTATTACAGAAAGGAAGCTTCCGATGGCTGTACCAAAGATGAAGACTAATATGGATACGAATAATGTCATAGGGTGTGGGTTATGGAGAATTTGGGGCTGATATATTTACTTGTAAATTGTTATATCTGGTTGCGGCAAGGCCGGCTATAGAATTGTTTTGGCCTAGAGTGTATGCGCGTCTGTAATATTCTTTTGCTAGGGTGATGAGTCCTTGTTTTTCGTAGAACCAGCCGAGGTTTAGGGCGGCTGCATCGAGATTCGGATCTATTTCTATGGCTTTTGCTAAGTACTTTTTGGCTTCTGTGTAGTTTTCTAGTGCTGTGAGGGACCAGCCGACGAGGTTGTAGCTCATTGCGTCTTCTGGGTGCTTTTCGAGTGCGACGTAGGCATACTTGAGGGCTTTTTGTGGGTCTCCTAGTTTGTCTACGTTGAGCCAGACAACTCTGATAAAGACTCCCATGTTTGTTATGTTTACGTCGAGAACGTCCTCGTATTTGGCTGCTGATTTGCTGTATTCTTGTTGGAGTAGATAAAGGTCTCCGAGTTTTAGGTCTATTTGATCTTTTGGCTCATATCCGTTGATGTCGGCTTGTTCGATGTAGAAAACCGCTTTGTCGATTTCATCGTTGGCGAAATATGCGAGTCCGAGGAAGAAAAGGGTTTCCGGTTTGTTTTCTTCGAGTGCTTTGGCTGATGTGAAGGCGTCGATTGAGTCGAGAATTTTGTCAGTGTTTAAATAAGCGTATCCGAGTACGATCCAGGCATCTCTGTAATTATTTTTTTCGTTAATGATGTCGAAGAGTAGGGGAATGGCGGCTTCATATTCTTTGACATCGGTGAGTGCTTTGCAAAGCATTGCTTGGAGGTAGATTTTTTCACCTCCTTTGAAATATGAAAATGTTTCGTGATAGTTGAGAAATATCTGAGAATTCTCTTTTATCCATTCTGGAATTTGGGCTAGTTCGTCAGCTTCAACGAGTTCTGTGAACAAATTTTTTGATCCAGTGAAATCTTTGTATAGAACCAGCATTATTGCGGTGTAATATTTGACGAGAGGGTCCTCTGTGGACATTTCCCACAGTAGATCTTTGGCTACTTCTATGTTTCTTTGGTTTATGTGTGCTCGTGCAATTCCTACTTTTACAATTGTTGAAGTTTCGTCTATGGTAAGGGCTTTTTCAAAGGCGGCTTGGCCCAGGTTTGGCATATTGTTTTTTAGATAAGCATCCCCAAGTCTAATTAACGGTTCTATTGAGTTTGGATTTGAAATAGTTGCCTGAGTGTAGCTGTTTACTGCTGATGAATACTCTTCGTTTATGTAGTATGCGTCGCCATCTTCAATATATTCCGTGTATGACTTGGATGTTTCAGTTGGAATTTCTACTGTAGGAAGTGCTGTTACTTCTTCTGGCTCTTTAACTTCATCATAATCGATTCCGTTTGGA
>JAOZTS010000067.1 GCA_029939035.1 Candidatus Altimarinota bacterium
CTTTTCGGAAGATTTTTTCTTTTTCAAAGGCTTGCTTTTTAATTTTAAGCGGAAGCGATTTAAAAGCTTTTTCAAAATTCGGTGAATAATAAATACTTTTTATTTTCATTACATCAGATCAGAAAGTGATTTAAGTTTTTTTAATTTGTTATTCTTTTTGGCTAACTCGTAATCTTCAATGGCTTTTAATGCTAGACTCATTTCGTATTCTTCTTTGGATTCAGCAAGCTCTTCATATGCTTTTAGGGAAAGTACTACTACTTCAGGTTTATTGTTATTGAGGACAAATAGAGGCTCCTGCGTGTCCATTACTTCGTTAAATAGAGCTCTATAATTTTGCTGAATGTCCGCTGATGAAGCTGTTTTTGGCATATGTTTATACATGTTTTTTATATATAATTATATAATATGTTTATATGATATATTATATAACTTTTTCGGTCAATGCATGGAGCCTCACCAAGGACAGGTGCCGATAGTGAGGCTTAGCTTTTTGTGAAGGGAAGTGGGGTCAGCTCATTCATTTCTCTGTTCGCTGTTCTTGCCCTGCACAATTTCTATGACGCAGGTACTTTTTACCAAAAGAAGATTAAATTTTTGTTAAATAATCTTAAAGAATTTCTAAAAAAAAGCCCCACTTAGGTTTCTGAGTGAGGCTTTGATTGTTTTTTCGTGTTCTACACTACTTCCTCTTCCTCTAGAATTTCTTCAATGATTTCTGCTATTAGATATTCATAGAAGATGTTGTAAAGCATTACAGTTGCTTCAGCTCGTGTAATGTCGTCTGTAGCTCCGAAACATCTGCTTTCGCCACACTTAAATCCGTGAGTGAATCCCATATTAGCTGCTGTAGTTACATAAGGTGTATACCAATCTTCTTCCAGATCGCTGTATGCAGTTGTTATTGCACCATCCATCCATCCGTCGATTACATCTCTGATTTCTTCGTCATCTACTATGAAATAGTACGCTTCTAGAGCTAATTTTGTGAATTCTGCTCTTGTAATGTTGTTTCCAGGTCCATAAGTTCCGTCACCGTAACCGTGGATCATGTCTAAAGCTTTCATATTTGAAACATATCCCGCAAACCATATATCTGTTGGCACATCTGGAAATGGTGCTAATTCTGGTGCTTCTGGCTCATCATAACCAAGCAGTCTATACAATAGCGCTGCTGCTTCTGCTCTATTCAAGAATCCATTTGGAGTAAATGTTCCGTCCGGATTGCCATACGCAATCCCTTCTGCTGCCATTCCATTAACTTCAGCTTCTGCCCAGTGTTCTGCAATGTCTGAGAAAGCTGGTGCTTCTTCTGGCATTTCTTCGTCAACTGGCTCTTCAACCACTTCTTCTGCAACCTCTTCAGCTACTGACTCGTCCTCAACCACTTCTTCAGCTGTTGTTTCATCCACGACAGCTCCTGCTTCAACTGTGATTGATAGTGTTTCTGTGACTGCGCCCCAATTTCCGTTGTCATCTACCGGTCTAAGGTAATAGTTTACTATATCTCCTTCAACTACGTCTTCATCTGTGTAAGTTTCAACTGTTCCGTTGCTTTGTGCAGTAATTACCTGTGCGACTATTGAACTTGGCTCTACTCCTTCACCTTTTGATCTAATTACCTGTATTTTTTCTAAATCTTGGTTCGTTGGATCTGTCCAAGTCAGGACAACGTGCAAATCTTCATCAACTTCTACTGCAAAATCTGCAGGCATGAATGGTCCCTCATCGTCTCCACCACCTCCTCCAGCAATTGTGTCAGCGCTTACTGCTGTGTCTTGTTCGATGTCTGCGCTTGTAGAAGTTTGTGTTGTGATTGTATATGTACCGGTTGCTCCTGTTGCGAATGGCGTAATAATTCCTGTATCTATCGTGAAACTTACTGCTCCTGTATAGGCTGTCGCTCCTCCTCCTCTGGTAAATGTAAGATCTTGTCCTGAAACTCCTACCGTCAATGTTCCATCAATGCCTGTAAGATTTGTACCATTAACTGCACCGCTTACGTCAAATCCTGCTGGATAAGTAACAACAATTAAACCATCAGCTGGAATTTCAGCGGTTGTTGTAAATGTAACTGTATTCGCAGTTTCTGATCCAAGAGCTAGTGATCCCGGCTCTACGTTTGTTGATGTTAAATCACCAACTAATACTGCTAAATCGATTACATCAGTTGTTACTTGTGGAGTTCCTGATGAAGTAGTCACGTTATCAACTAATATTAGAGGATTTGCACCTGGTGCAGCTTGGGCATAAATGGTTTCGACTTTCAAGCCCTGGAGAATAATTGTTTGACCTGGTGCTGCACATGTTCCTCCCGATACTACAACGTCGGCATAAGTGCTATCACCTGCGTATGTCACGCTATCAATTGTGGTATAACCACATGTTCCTGCTCCTAGAGATAGACTCCCTGCAACAACTGTATCATCCAATACTACTGCTGAATAATTCGTAGGATTGATAAGTACTCTAAGCGTTTCTGGATTATTCGTGAAATCATCTCCACCTACATCTGTAAGTGTAATATCTGGCAATGATATAGAAGCGTCTCCCACATTCGGTAGTGGTCCTCCTGGATTACCACCTGAAACTGTATAGTCGTCGATTGCTGCAAAACTCGTTGCTGCAGTTAAACCCGAAAGTAAAACTACTATGAGTAGCCTCGACAGGTTTTTTAGTAAGAAATTTTTCATATTTTTAGGTTATGAGTATATGGAAATATAGTACTTAAAGAAGCGTTTTCCTACAACTTTCTAGGGTAAAAGTTGTTGACATATTTTGAATATATAAAAAAACCCCACCTGGTTAAAGGCGGGGTTCAATTTTTCAACTTTTTTGACTATACAACTTCCTCTTCAACAACTTCTTCCTCTACCACTTCCTCTTCGACTACGTCCTCTTCAACAACTTCTTCCGCTGTTAAAACTTCAATAAAAACGTTGTTTAGTATTACTGCTGCTTCTGCTCGAGTGATTTCATTTGCAGCTCCGAAACATCTTCCAAGACCGCAAGCATATCCACTTGTGAATCCCATTTCACCAGCTGTTGTAACGTATGGTGTATACCAACTTTCTTGTAAATCGTTGAACATAGTTGTTGTTTCACCTTCCATTAATTCGTCTATTTCTAGTCTGATTTCTTCGTCATCAACAACATAATAGTAAACTTCTAGTGCCAATTTTGTGAATTCTGCACGAGAGATTACATTTGCAGGCCCATATGTTCCATCACCGTAACCGTGAATCATTTCCATAGCTTTCATGTTTGAAACATATCCAGCGTACCATGCACCTGCATCTACGTCTGGGAATGGATTTTCTTCTGGTACTGTTGGCTCATCAAACCCAAGAACTCTGTAAAGAACTGCAGCTGCTTCTGCTCTATCTAGATCTTCGTCTGGACCAAATGTCCCGTCTGGATTTCCTGTTAGGATTCCTTCTGCAGCCAATGCTCCTATTTCTGCAACTGCCCAGTGGTCTGCGATGTCTGAGAATCCAGATGCTTCTATCATTTCTTCAACAGCTTCCTCGGCTGCTGCCTCTTCCATAGCCTCAACACATTCTGTGTCGTCTTCTTCACATACGACTTCTTCTTCCACCACTTCTTCCTCTCCTCCTTCTAATACTTCTCCTGTTTCTTCGTCAGTAACCATTTCATCTGCTCCAACTGTTACTGTTACTGTATGAATTTCAGTTACATATCCAAAGTCAGAATTTATATTTACCGGTCTTAGCTGATAGTTAACAACGTCACCTTCTGCAACGTCTGTATCAGTATAAGTTTCAGCTGTTCCTCCACTTGGTGCAGAAATTATTACTGCAACCACTTCTGTAGGGTCAACTCCCTCACCTACCGATCTGAACACTTGGATTTTCTCCAATTGTTGATCTGTTGGATCTTCCCAAGCAAGAACAACATGTAAATCTTCATCTACTGTTAGAGTAAAGTTTGCAGGAGCGCTTGGTCCTGGATTTTCCGGATCAGCAACCTCTGTTTGTATCGCAAACACAGAAGTCGATAGTAGTGCAAGGATTGTACCTGCCACTAACATCGTCCAGAGTTTTTTGATTAACGAGTTTTTCATGTTTTATGTGTTAAAATAATAAGCTTACTATTCATGAATAGTACTTAAAACACTCTATATATACAAACTTACTTGACAAAAACGATTGACAGATCTCTAGAATATGAAAAGGTTGTCTAAAATGACTACTGCCTCAGCACGAGAGATGTTGTTTGTTGCTCCGAAACATCTACCCGGATCACATGCATATCCGCTTACAAATTCCATTTCTGCGGCTGTTGTGACATATGGTGTATACCAGTCATCTTCTAGATCTCGGAATATAGTTGTCTTTTCCCCCTCCATTAATGCGTCTATTTCTGCACGAATTTCTTCGTCCCCTGTCACGTAATAGTAAACTTCTAAGGCTAGTTTTATGAATTCTGCCCGAGAAATATTGTCTGCCGGTTTGTATGTTCCATCTGAGTACCCGTGGATCATTTCTAACGCCTTCATATTCGAAACATATCCTGCATACCATGAGTTCGCCGGAACGTCTGAAAATGGATCTTCTGCTGGCTCGGTAGGTTCATCAAATCCGAGTACTCGATATAGCACTGCAGATGCTTCTGCTCTATTTAGATTTCCATCCGGATTGAATGAAATCTCATTTACTCCTGTGACTATTCCTTCTTCAGCTAATTTTAGTATTTCTGCAGACGCCCAGTGCTCATCAATGTCTTCAAAAGGATTTTCAAAAATTGTTTCTTCTATCACCTCTTCTTCTGCTGGTTCTTCCACTACTTCCTCTTCAACAACTTCTTCTTCTACAACCTCCTCTTCTACTGGCTCTTCTTCTACAACTAGCTCATCCATTGATACCAATGTGTAACTAACTTCTTCGGAAACATCTCCAAGGTTTGGTCCGTCTTCTCCTCTCAGCTGGAATTTTATGATGTCTCCTATTTCCAGATCTTCGTCGATGTATTCTTCTTCTCCGTCTCCTACTTGATCATAGGCCACTCCTGAAACTGGATAAATATTTATTCCTCTCAAGATGTTAATAACGTAAAGATCGAGATCTGTTGGGTCGGTCCATGTTAGTTTTACTGATGTATCTGTAAGTTGAGTAATTTCTAAGTTTGTTGGTGCAGCTGGAGGCGTAGAATCTTCGTTTGAGCTGGTGTATATGCTGATGTAATTGTCGTTCACGATTGCGTCCGCTGAATCGCTGTATGTAAATGTTAGATACTGCGATACAGATGTTGAATCGTGGAATCCTTCTAGTGAAAGGTTTCGTATTGTGACTGATTCTTCTACTTCGAAGTCTAGTAAAACAGGAATCACAATAGTTTTGTCACCGTCTTCGAAGGTAACTTCTGGGGTAATGGCGATTTTCCCATTGTCGACTGCATCTCCGTAAAGGGAAATTTCGTTTGTTGTTCTGGTTGTGTCAAAAATAGCTGATAGAGTGTCAGGTATTTGAATTTTGATACCGTATGCCGATGTGACGGCAGGAGTTGTAGCATCGTCGGTTACTGTAATTTCGTTAACGACTGTTGATGAGGATTTTTGTGCAATGCTATCGTCATCGTAGGATGTGATAGTTGGTGCTGCATATGCAATGCTACTGAATAATAATGCGGCACATAGAAAAGATATAAGGCGGAATGAGTACTTCATAATTTTTATGTTAATTAATTAGTTCGAATTGTTCGCTCACGAAAGCCGGATCATTTTTCCCTGCTTCAGTTACTGCAAATTTCTCTAAAACACTTAAAGCATCACTGCTTTTACCACTTGCAAGTAGAATTCTGATTGTATCTTTTACTACTTCTTTGTTTGTTGAATTCGCCTCGTAAAGTCTTTGTTGGAATTCAAGAGCTGTGAGATACTCTCCCACTTCTTCGTGCATATAAGCGATATTGCTTAATGCTGGGAAATGGACAGAATCGTATTCGAGTATTTCTTCGTAATATTCGATTGATTCCTTGTAGTTTCCTAGAGACATATAGCTAAAGGCTACTTCTTCGGCATAGTCAGCTTTTTCATCTTCTGTTGTTGAGTTGTTATATTTCTCAAGGTTATCAGAAATTTTGTCTTCATATTGCTGAATGTACTCTTCCGGCATATTAGGATCATGAATAACATATTTACTGTCTGTGCATGCACTCAAAATTAGTGCTGAAATGATTACTGATAATATTGCTAATTTCTTCATTGGTTTGTTTTGTTTAAGCTAATAATATGTGTGCCAATATTATCATAAAATTTGGGCATAAAAAAGA
>JAOZTS010000068.1 GCA_029939035.1 Candidatus Altimarinota bacterium
TCAAAAACAAAAAATGAAAACAAAAATACTCAGAATTCTTCGAACAATTGGTGAATTTACTGCCATAATGGTGGTCATCGCGGTAATCCTCAAGATAGGACAATTGATTGATCCTGCTTTTGCGGGATCAGCTCTTCCTCTAAGTGAAGACGCAATTGGAGTTTACAAAGATGGGGCACTTCCGGCTCCGCCTGACAAGGAGGGACAAGTTATTTTAAAAGATCTCGTCCTGGGAGCTCTAGTCTATGCAAAGGTGATTATTGGTGTTGTGGGAATTTTGTATATTACTATTCTTGGATACCAACTCGTACAGGCATCGGGTGATGAGGAAACTATTACGAAAGCAAAAAGAGGTTTGATTTACACGGTTATCGCATTTGTGATGGTCAGTATGTCAGGTGACATCGGGAAAATCTTTGATATGGAAAGTAAAACATTGTTGTCGAGTCCGCAGGATATCCTGAATAGGGTGCGGCTTTTTGACAAGCAAGTTGAGATATTTATGACTTTCGTGAAGTACGTAATTGGTGCATTTGCAGCGATTATGGTGGTTCAGGCAGGAGTGAAATTGATTACAGCTGGTGGGGAAGAAGAAGAGGTTTCAAAGAACAAGAAAAGTATTATGTTCAGTGCGGGAGGATTGATAATTATTTATGTGGGAGAAATATTTATCAACAAGGTGTTTTACAAAGTTGATAAAACTGTTTACACAGGAATTACAGGAGTCCACCCCGCAATCGATGCAAAAGAAGGAGTCGACCAGTTAGCGGGAATCACCAACTTTATCATAGCTTTTGCAGGACCTGTTGCAGTGCTGATGCTAATGGCTGGAGCGATCATGTATGCACCAGCTGGAGGTGAAGAAGAAAAAATGAACGAGGCAAAGAGATTAATAGTAGCGACAATGGCGGGAATCATAATTATTTACGGTGCGTTTGCAGTTGTAAGTACAATAATTTCAAGCAAGCTAACTGAAGTTGGCGCAATGCTAAATACCTAACACGAGGCAGTAACATGAAGAAAAAAACACTCATAAAAATAGCAAAACAAGCAGTAATGATCTTTTTGCTGATGACTTTAGGTCTGACGCTATATGCAAACTACGTTGCAGTTGCAGATCAGGTTAGCATTGTTTCACCGCTTGAACAGCTACAACTTGTTGGTGATGGAACAGGTCAGCAGAGCTTCACGACAGGACAGCATCCGGATGCGCCACCTGACTATGCACAGCCTGGTGTGGGGACAGCGACAAGTCCAATATATTTTGCACTCGATCTGTTCAGGTATGTAGTGAGTGGGCTCGCATTACTTGTGATAGTGGCCCAAGCGATCAAACTGGTTTCTACTGCAAATGACGAGGAAGCTGGGAAAGCGAAAACGACGTTGATTGTAGGTACTATGGGGCTTTTGATTATCCAGGTTGCAGACGCAGCAGTTAAAAAAATGTTCTTTGGTGAACAGGGTGAAGCATTTGAAAGTGTGAGTACGACAGAGCTCTATGCAGAAGAAACTACTAAATATTTGAGGGGGATTATTGGTTTGGTGGAGATATTCGTTGGAGCCGCTGCAGTATTAGTAATAGTAATTCGTGGGATCATGGTGATTACCAGTGTTGGTGAAGAAGAAGCGATCACAAAGGCCAAAAAGCATATTATCTACGCACTTGTTGGTATTGCTACAGTAATTTTATCTGAAGTAGTTGTACGTGGAGTCATTTTTCCAGAAGCAGGAAAAGAACTGCCAGACGTACAGGCCGGCCGATTTATTCTCATAAATATTATTAATTACTTATCTGGATTTGTAGCAATTATGGCATTCGTCGGACTATTTTACGGTGGATATAGATATGTAATGAGTGCCGGTGACGAGGAAATGAATGAAAAAATTAAAAAATTAATTATTGGTGCGCTAATTGCATTACTACTTTCGCTAGGGGCATTCGCACTAGTAAACACCGTTCTTGATATTCCGGATACACAAGAAGATGAGTTAGGATTGCAAGAATGATCCAAGAAATCTATAATCACATTTGAAAAATGTCATCTATGAAAAATATAAAAAGGATTCTCTCATTACTTATCATCGTTACAATTTTTGCACTCATCCCTGCAACCGCTTTGGCAAAAGTAACTTCAGGAGATGTAGGTCAATTTTTTGGTGAAATGTTTTCAACAGGTGACGACAGTATTTCATTTACGACTTATGAAAATGTATCCGTGAGTTTGGATGAAGAAGGATTCGCAGATGAACTCACAGCTTCAACAGATCTAAAAGACTTTATTATTACAGTAGTGAACTGGGCCCTAACATTCTTAGGACTTATTTCAGTATTAGTAATTATATATGGAGGTGTCCTATATGTGACCTCCGGGGGTGAAGAAGAAAAGACCCAGACAGGTAAAAAAGCAATTCAATACGCGGTGATAGGTATCCTGATAATTCTAGGATCGTTCGCTTTCGTAAATACTATTATAAAGGGAGCAACCGACGACCAACAAGGAATAGGTACAACTGGAGCTGCATTCTCAGGAGGAGGATTCAATGCCTCTTCATCAGAAGTAAAAGCACTCGCAGATGAACTCTTTAACGGTTACGTCTTCCTCGAACAAGCAACAGAAGACCTAAAAAACATAAACAATGATGCAGAAAAAGACTCACTACTTCCAGGAAACTTCCCGTCAAAAGCAGACGTAATGAAGTTCTTGAACAGCGTAGAAGAAAAGCTAAGGAATATAGAAAAAAACAGCGATCAATTCTCAAGTACATCATCAGCAATAAGTGACTTGCTTCGAGAAGTAGACAGATTAATGATCGATCGAGTAAATGATTTACCAGATACAACTGAATATTTAATTATTTTCGAAGATGGAACAGATTTGTCATGTCCTCCATCAAAAGAAGCTATAGTTGATAGTTATGATCCTGGAAAGCCTGCATCTTGTATAGAGTGGTCCGAGGACACTCATGGAAAATGCGATAATTGGGATTGGTGGGGTGATTACACGTCAAGTAATGAAGCCTTTGTACAAGGATTCATGCAAGAATACGAAAACATGTCACTCGAGGAATCTTGTATTTCAGCAGGGTACAACGTCAAATACACTCCTGGCCTTTATGGCGCATGGAGCAAAATCAGAGGATATTTTGTTACAAATTCACTAGCTGATGCAATATATGAGGGTAGTACAGACGACCTATACACATTAGTATTAGATCCACTTGCAAAAGACTATGGACTAAATTTAGTAAGAATACTTTCAAGATTACAAGAAATCTACATAGATCTATCAAATATCCAGGCAATAAATTCAGGACAAGGAGCGGAATACTTCCTGGCAATGCAAAGCCAATACGGTTTTGACTCTACGATCACCAGCTCAGAGGAAGCTGAAAATATCGATATTAGAGAATCACTGAGCTCATATGCAGACGGCGGACTGCTTGAAAAGGTTGCAAGCTGGGAATTAGAAACAGATACAGACGTGGCTGGTCAACACTTGATAGCAGGTGTCGAAGCACACGCTGCCTTCTACACAGTTCTAACAGAACTCCAATACGTAAACGCGAGACTCTCAGCAAATGTGGTTGAGGGAACTTCTCCATTAACAGTAATTTTCGACACAACAGGAACTCTCGATCCTGCAGGAGGAAGTATCCAAGGAGGAAATATCTACTGGGACATTGGAGGAATAAAAACAACAGAGCAATTAATGGAACAATTGAGCGCTGAAAGTGACGACAACATAATTACACCTGACGACAATTCGGTAACTTGTAGCAGATCAACAGACGTGATCTCTCCAGAAGGGGAACCAGCCACAGAAGGGGAGCTCATTGGAACAACAGCAAAACGATGTGTATTCCACGTCCCTGGGACGTACTCAGCAGCTATCAAAGTAAATTCAAACGCATCTGACCAATTCGCGCCAGGTATCAGCATATTGGTAATTAAAGTAAAACCACCAAAAACCAAAATCGAACTAAAAGGTGGAATAGGTGAAGGCATGGCTGACGAACAAGTCATCATGCATTACGAAGACGAAATTCTTCTCATCGACAAAAGAGAGGTGAATTTCACACTAGGAAAAGCCAGCGAAGGAGACGGTGTATGTCTTGACGCGACAGGAACTCAAGGAAATAGATACCAATGGGATTTCGGAAACGGAATTAAAAGCGACTTCTCAGTTGGCGCTCTAAAAGAGTGTGCCAGATATATAGAAGCGGGAAGTTATGAAGTTGTTCTCGAAGTTGCAAACGACCTTGGGGACATTGATAAAAAAATATTCACAATTAAGATATCCTCAATCGCAGCGAGATTGAACGCAAGTCCGGCAACTGAAGCATTCCTTGGAGAAACTGTAACCTTCGACGCAAGCGGTGCAGTCTCAGACCTGGGAGCAATCAAAAACTATGAATGGACAATCAATGTTGATGAGGAAGCGAGCAGTAGCCTTTCATCAGATATTATCAACGATATTGAAGACTACTATGAGGATTTCAACTCAAGCAATAGTGGGTCTAATCTAGTGAAAATAGAGCACGAATTCCCATTTCCAGGAACATATAAGGTAATGGTAGAAGTGACTGACGAATCAGGACAACAGGACTCAGAAGAAATCAAATTCATAGTGAATTCAAAAGCACCTATAGCTATTTTTGAAAACGAAGTTCCGGCCACTAATCAACCGGGAACCGTTCATTTCCATGCTAGCAAAAGTTACGACCCTGACAGCGATGACGACAGAATGTCATTTGCCTGGTCTATAGAGCCAGATTCTGATGGCAACAAAACATGGGAATGCATAGCCAGCGGATGTGGAGATCTGGAAGAGTTCGATGATCCTGACCCAATTATAAAATTCAAAAAAACAGGAGATTATGAAGTTACTCTATTAGTAGAATCCTATGGAGAAACAAATTAAATTAAAAAGACAATCGAAGTAAATAATATATTAGATATTGAGTGGGCTGATAGCCAAAAAACAACTGCCCAACTTGATGACAACGCAGAGGCTCAAGTCAAATTCAGTCTCGTTAGTGATAAAGCAGTAGAATACGAAATTGATTTTGGAGACGGAGAGGTGACTTCTGGAGAATTCTCATCAAGTGGGGACAAAGCAGAGGCTACTCATACTTACACAGAATCAGGAACCTTTACAGTGGTCGCAAAAGTATATGACGAGGACTACCTAGACAATTCAATTAAAAGAAGAATATTCATAGGAGACGGAGTTAATCCAATTGCAAAAGCTAGTCTTAGCATCAACGGAGTTGACTATGCAGACCTTTCTGAACCAATTGAAATCACACGACAAGACATCCTGACTCTAGATGGTTCTGACTCTATTAACAAAGACGGAACACCAAAAGATCTAGCATTTAGTTGGGATTATGGAAGTGGAAAGAGCGCAAGCAAATCATTCACACATTCATACGACGACATCGGGAATTACACAATCCAATTAGAGGTATTTGATAAAGAAGATCCATCTCACAAAAGCACAGATGCCCTGCAACTAAATGTTGTGGCAAAACCACCAACATTCTCCTCTATTCAGGCAATTCCTGACTCAAGAAATCCAGAACTCATTACGCCGGTAAGTGTGAAAATGTCAGCATTCAACGCAAAAGACGAGGACGGAGAAATAGTTCAATACAAATGGTGGTATTACGATCTAAACGATCCTGATGAGAGACTAGGGATCCAAATTACAGAAAACCCATTCGCTCAAGTCACAATTGGAACGCTTGGAAAAGAAGGAGACGAAGTAGAATATGGATTCGGTCTGGAAATTACAGATTCAGACAATATGAAGACATCAAGTACCGACACTTTGGCAGATGACAGAGTACCAACTCTAGAGGTTATAAACGGCGCAAACGATCTCCCAATAGCAAAATTCAATGTGAGTACGACTTCAATATTTGCCGGAGACGAAATCTCATTTACCAGTTCTTCATCAGATCCTGATGGGACAATTGTAAAATACATTTGGGACTTTGAAGGAGACGGGTTTGGTAATGACGAACCTACTGACAAATCAGTAGTGAAATACGCTTACTCAGCCAAAAACCTTCAAGGATATAATGCAAGACTTAAAGTAGTAGACGACAAGGGTGGAGAGTCGATCTCTGACCCAATTACAATATACGTAGATTCAATAGCTGCGGCTCCAATAGCTTCCTTTATATATGAAGTTATCGAGGGAAGTAGCGGAAAGAAACTTCAATTCACAGATACT
>JAOZTS010000007.1 GCA_029939035.1 Candidatus Altimarinota bacterium
TGTCACTGGTCTGCCAACTCGAACTAGCTCCGAAATTATCAGAATAATTAAAATTATCAGAGCTATTATGAGGATGTACTTTTTCATGCCCTCATTCTACTTTTTCTTTTTGAGTTTGTCGAATTCTCTTTGGAAGAATTTAACAGCGTTAAGACATTCTTTCGCTTTTTGATTGTCTGGCTCAACCTGCAAAGTTTTTTTGAAAAGTTGAGAAGAACGATCGAATTCTTTTTCATTTAGATAACAAACTCCAAGATCATTTAGAATCAGAGGATCGTTTGGAGCCAAAAATAGTGATCTTTCTAAAATGATAACACCTCTTTTTCTTTGACCATGATGATACATGCTCCATCCAAGACATCTTAGAATTTCCGGATGATTTGGATAAACAGAATCAGCCATTTCTAATAGATCGACTGATTTGTCCCATTGCCCTGTGCATGAATGTACAAACCCTAATAGATAATTTGCATTAGCGCTTTTCTTGTCCACTTTCAAAGCTTGTTTTAGAGCTTTTTCGGCTTTGTCGTATTTCCTTAGACTTAAATAGTTGTCGCCGATTTCTTCGTAAGCTTCGGTGCATGAAAGGTCGCTTGTCAAAATCTTTTCACAGAGTCTGATAGCTTCCATGTGCTTTCCTTCACTTTTCTTTTTGTCGGCTTCCTCGATGAGAGGATTGGTTTTTGTTTCTTCAGGCATTTTTATTTTTGTTTTTGAATTTTTCGATCTAGCTATTGTATACCAAATTAAAAAATATTTCAAGCTTTAAGTTTACTGACTGGCATAAACACTGGAAATGTCTAGAGGTTTTGTGTAGAGTGAGCGCCTTTATATATAAGTATGGAATTCGACAAAATCACACATTTAGACTTGGGTTGTGGTCCTGCACCACTCAGAATAGAAGACTTGCTTCGGCAAGGTGTTGAAAATTGTGTTGGGATCGATAGGGATTTGGGTCCTGAGAATGAGGACTTTATGTCTATGAAATGGGATTGGGGTATTATGAAGGATGAACATCCTGTGGAATATGCTGAATGGAATATGCATGAGGGGCCGAAGGTTTTTATGCCTGCAGAAGTGGGAAATCATCTTATTTTGGGGGATGCTGTTAATGTTTTGAGATTGTTTGGTAGAGAGCAGATCCATGCTGTTTACGCGGATCATTTTTTTCATGAATTGAAACCTTGGCAGAGTGTGGTGATGAGGGAAAAGATGGATAAGATATTAAGATCTGATGGTGTGATAATAGCCACGCAGCACGAAGGAGAGGAAACTGATGATGTTTTAGATATGTTTAAAGGATATGACGTTCTTGATATGTCTTATAATTATTCTTTAGTAACAAATGACCTAGTTTATTGGAAGGCTATTGAGGAAATAAACAATAGAACGACTGTTCAGGTTATTTTGGCAAAGTGTGCGACTGCGGCTAAGTAGCCTTTTTTGTCGCCGGTGTCGAAGCGTTTGCCGGAGATTTCGTAGCCGTAGATAGGGGAGTGTTTGATATGCTGGATCATCCCGTCGATGAGGCGGAGTTCGCCTTTATCTTTTGCTTCTGCGGCTTTTAGATCGTCAAAGAGTTCTTTTGTGACGATGTATTTACCTATTATTGCGAGATTTGATGGAGCTTTTGTTGGTTTTTCTACTAGTGATTTTATTTTGTGGAGTTGTCCTTTGCTGGATTCTGCTGCAATCATTCCATATTTCTTGCTGTCCTTTTTGTTGATCTTTACTAGTCCTATTATAGGAGTTGAGTGTTTTTCGTATTGCCGGATGAGTTGTTTGAGGGCAGGAGTGCGGCTGTCGTAGATGTCATCACCGAAGAGAACGGCGAATGGTCTGTTGCCGATTTCTTTTTTGGCGCAAAGGAGCGCGTGCCCATCACCAAGTGGTTTATCTTGGTTTACGAATGTGATTTTGGCCATATTTTCGATCTTTTCCATGTCGCGGACTAGATTGTGTTTTCCTTTTTCTTTGAGTTCTTTAATAAGGACTTTGTTTGGGGTGAAATAGTCTTTGATTGAATGCTTTCCGTTTCCGGTGATGATAATGATTTCTTTGATTCCACTTTTTACGGCTTCTTCAACTAAATATTGGATGCAAGGTTTGTCTACTATAGGTAGCATCTCTTTTGCGATGGATTTTGTTATAGGGAAAAATCTTGTTCCGAGTCCGGCCGCTGGTATTACTGCGAGTTGAATCTTCTTCATGCTTTAATTTTGATAATCTTTGTGTGTTCGAGTTTTTCCTTAGGAATGCGGATTTCGAGGACATTTCTGTCGAATGTAGCTGTGATTTTTTTCGAGTTTGCTTCTAATGGGAGAACTACGGATCTAGCAAAGTTTCCCCAGAAACATTCACGAGTGTAGTACGCATCCTCTTCTACTGTTTCGATTGGTTCTCTTTCTCCTTTTATAACTAACACATCGTCAGTGACTGAGATTTTGATATCCTTTTTCTCAACTCCAGCAATTGGAGCAAGGATCACGATCTCTTTGTTTGTGTGGTAGATGTCGAGAGAAAGTTGACCAACTTCACGTTTTAAGGGTTTGTTGTCTCCCTGTGGAAGTGGATGAATTTTTATGCTTGAGTTTTTCATGCTTTTGTCTTTTTAGGGACTTTTGTATTTTTAAAGTACTTTTTGAAATCTTCAGATGACAGTGTTTCCTTTTTGATAAGGTCAGTTGCGATTACTTCGATTAGTTTCTTATTTTTTGTAATTAGTCCTTCTGTTCTTTTGTGTGCTTTGTCTAATATTTTTTTAACTAATTCATCTATTTTTGCAGCTGATTCTTCGGAGTAATTTTTTACGTGTCCGAAATCTTTTCCCAGGAAGATTTCGTCATTCTGATTTCCAAAAATAATTGGTCCTAGATCGCTCATTCCGAACTTTGTGACCATATTGTGAGCCAATTTTGTGGCTCTCTGAAGGTCATTTGAGGCTCCTGTAGTCATTTCTCCAAAGAATACTTGTTCTGATGTGTAACCTCCGAGAAGTGAGCAGATTTCATCTTCGAATCTGCTTTTTGATGATAGGTGTTTGTCTTCTTCTGGCATGAACCATGTGACTCCGAGTGCCATTCCGCGAGAGATTACAGAAATTTTGTGGACAGGGTCGCAGTTTGGAAGTAGGTGCCCGACAACGGCGTGTCCGACTTCGTGGAATGCGGTGATTTTCTTTTCCTTTTTACTTAGAACTCTGGATTTTCTTTCAGGTCCCATTACTACTTTTTCGATCGATTGTTCCATTTCTCTCATTCCAATCGTTTTTTTGTCGTGTTTTGCTGTTAGGATTGCAGCTTCGTTTGCTAGATTTTCAATGTCGGCACCGGTGAATCCTGGAGTTGAACGTGCGATTTTGTTCAAATCGACAGTTTTTGCTAATGGCTTATTTCTTGTGTGAACTTTTAGAATTCCTTCTCTAGCTTTTGCATCTGGCATGTCTACAACTACTCTTCTGTCGAATCTTCCAGGTCGAAGTAGGGCAGGGTCGAGGATGTCTGGTCGGTTTGTGGCTGCGATTACTATAACGTTTGTACCAGTTTCAAATCCGTCCATTTCTGTAAGGATCTGGTTCAATGTTTGCTCTCTTTCATCGTGTCCGCCTCCCATTCCGGCACCTCTGTGTCGTCCAACGGCATCGATTTCATCTACAAATATGATACAAGGAGCGTTTCTTTTTGCTCTAGTAAATAAGTCTCGTACTCTGGAAGCACCTACACCTACGAACATTTCTACAAATTCTGAACCGGAAATCGAAAAGAATGGTACGTCTGCTTCTCCGGCAATTGCTCTCGCTAATAAGGTTTTACCTGTTCCTGGTGCTCCAACTAGCATTACACCTTTTGGGATTTTTGCACCAATACTTGTGTATTTTTGTGGTTTTTTCAGAAAGTCTACTACTTCTTCCAATTCATCTTTGGCTTCTTCACATCCTGCAACGTCGTCGAATGTAGTTTTTTGTTTACCTTTTTCATAAACTTTTGCTTTGCTCTTTCCGAATGACATTGCTTGGTTGTTGCTGGATTGAGCAGATCGCATCATAAAGACGAAAAATGCAATTATTAGAAGGAATGGAACGACCCCTATTAATAGATCTGTCCAGAATTTGCCTGATTCGGTGTCTACTATAGTAATAGGAAGTGCCAGGATTACGTCTTCGTCTGCTCCTGATTTTTCTAGGATTTCGTAGATGCTGGATCCAACTTCTTTGAATGTGTAAAGTTTGCTGCCGTCCACAAGTTCGATGTTGATGCGATTATCTGAGACTTCTACTTTGTGGATTTCTCCGGATTGAGCTTTTTCTACGAATGTATTTAAAGTGATTTCGGTTGATGGTTGTTGTCCCGAATTAAACATCATCGCGAGTCCGGCGGCAATTAATGCGATTATAATAAGGTAAATAAAGGTGTTTCTTCTTCGTGGTGGTCTTTGTAATACAGGCATAATAAAAGATTTTGTTTAGATTTTTGACGTCCTTAATAGTGGACTAAAAGTTATAATTTTTCAATAGTGATTGTGCCGTTTTTTAGCGTCGCGAGGAGTTTTCCGAATTTCTTTTTTTTGTTGCCGATGTTTTGGTTGATGAGGTGGAGAACTTCTTCGATATGTGTGTTTTCGAGGTTTTTTGTGTTGCCCGTGATGGTTTTGTAGGTTTCTCTGAGGATTGTTTTTTGGAGGGCCGGGTGGAGTTTTGTGAGGGATTTTGCTGGGAGTTTGTTTGTTGTATTGTGGCGTTTGAGCCAGGTTTGGGCTTGTTGGTTTAGGTAGTCTTGGATTTCTCGGAGGTTTTGTGTGTTTTTTGAAGTAGTGAGTGCGATGTTGGGATTAATTTTCTTGAAGTGGGGGATTGCGCGGTTTCTGATTAGATTTCTGTTGTAATCGTCTGTGAGGTTGGATTTGTCTGTTAGGTATGGGATGCGTTTGTATTTGAGATAGTCTTGGATTTGCGTTTTTGTAATGGATAAAAGGGGACGAAGTAGGTTTTGGTCGAGCGTTTTCATTCCGGTTAGACCTTGAAGTGTTGCGCCTCGTGTTAAGTTGAGTAAAATTGTCTCCAAATTGTCGTCTGCGTGGTGGGCGGTGATGATGAATTTTGCGTTGTATTTTTTTGCGAGATTATTGAAGAATTTGTATCTTTCTTTGCGGCCAGTTTCTTCGATTCCTTTTTTAGATTGTTTGCTGATTTTTTTGATATCAACGGCCTTTGAAACGAGAGAAATGGTTGGCGAATTTTCTTGATCAGGAATCGAGTTATTGTTTAGTTTGTCAACAAACTTTGCGATGAGTTTTTCGTCCTTTCCGCTTTCTTTCCGGAGTTTGTGATCTAAGTGAGCGATATGGATTTTGAGTGGGAATTTGGCTAAAAATTTCAATAAAAAGATAGAATCTGGACCTCCTGAAATTCCAGCAATTACCGTGTCGTTTTTTGATAAATATTTGCTCAAAATATTGTGAACGAACTTCTCTAATTTTTTTGCTTCTTGCGGTTTCATTTAGTTGGGACTATTTTGGGTAGAGTCGCTGCTGCGACTTTTCTATGATTTTGTCGAAATTGTCGTCTGGAGCAATCTTGTTTGGAATGATTTTACTGCATTTTGTGCATTTATGAAAAATATCCTTTTGATCTGCTCTAAAAGGTTCCATCAATGCTTTGCATGTTGATTCTCTGTCTCCTGGGACGTTTTTGTCTACATGTAGGGAATATAGGCACTTTCGGCAGTGATTCCTGCAGGATTTTTCGAGTTTTGGGTTATCTTCACCACAATTTTGGCAAATGAATGATTCGTTGATGGTGATGAAGTTCTTTCTCGTGTTTTCCATAGTTTTTGTATACTGGGTTTATTCCTATATTACAACCCTTTACGATTGGGGCAAAAAATGGTAGAATATATAGAATAAAAAATAAAAACAAACAATATGAAAAGAACTTCTACATTACTTATTCTCGGGATTCTCGTTGTTCTAGGAGTAGGTGTATACACTGGGTATTCTTTTTGGAAGAAATCTTCCAGTGAGGAAGACCTAAAACGAGTTGAATCTACTTTGACTGAGTATCAAAACAAGCTATTGCAGTTTGAAAGTGATGAGATTTTGGAAGCTATTAATGCTAAAAGGACATTAGATGACTTGGAAAGCGATATGATCCAATGGTCAAAAGTGATTAAGACTATTAGAAAAACGGTTCCAACTGATGATGGGCTTACTATTGTAGAGATTCTTTCTTATTCAGGTTCTTCTTCGAATGATATCAATATGAATGTGAAGACTTATCCTGATAGAGATGAGCCATATTTTGATGTTGCTGATTTGATTGAAGGATTTGAGGAAAGTTCTGCTTTTGTAGGAAGTTTTGTTCCATCAATATCTGGAGGAACTGATGAAGATGGAAAAGAAATTCTAACTTTCTTGTTTGGAACAACTTATGTAGAGGCTGATCCTTTGGCATTGTTAGAAAATGATGCGGAAGAAGAAGTTGAGGATGAGGAAAGTGAAGCAGTTTTACGTTAATTAATAATATTTAAATACAATTAATATGGCAGATACAGTTCAAAAAAATGATATTGAGTTCAAGGCTCCTTCGAAAGCCGGGACTTTAATAGGTGTTCTATTGGTTTTGGCAACAACTGTTGGATATCTTTTTTACACAAAACCTTTAGCGGCAGATGTGAATGTAATGGAAGCGGATATTACTACTAAGGAAGCTGAAATAGAATCCATAAAGGGTAAAATCGCTGAATTTGAGAATGCAGAAGAGGAGCTAGGTATTGCGACAGAGGTTCAGAAGATTGAAAGCTTGCGAGCAATTCCTTCTACTATGCAGCAAGACGAAGTGATTCGAGATGTTATCAATATCACAGATACATATGATATTGAGCTGAAATCTTTGAGTTTTGGAGAGGGTAGTTCTGAGTATGAGGGTGTGAATGCTCTAAATATTAATGCGAGTTTTGAGGGGAATTACACAGATTTGGTTACTTTCCTTGAGGGAATTGAACAAAATCCAAGAATTTTCAAAGTAAAATCTATTAATGTTCAGTTAAATGAGCTTGATATCCTTGATATCAAGAGAGCGACTTTCTCGCTTGCAATGGAAGCTTATTTTGCTGAAGTTCAATAATAAACAAATATGGAATCTGATATACAAATAAATAGTCCAAAAAAGGAAATGGCTAAAAAGCCTGAAGAGAAAAAAGAAGTTCAGCATTCTGAAGCGGATGCTACTGATTATATGGTTGAGGGTGTTGTGGGTGGAGCTGATGTTCTAAAAGAGATAAAGAGTTTTGGGAAAAAGAAAGTGGATACCGTGATTTATGGTGTTTATGATAGTTCAAGTCAGGGAATTTTTACTCGAATTAATGATTTCTTGATTGATAGAACAAAGATCAGCCTGAAAGATAAGTCTTATTTTTTTCATATGCTTGCTGTGATGGTGGATGGGGGAATCCCTGTTGTGCAAGCGGTGAAAGCGTTAGCTGGAAGGTCTCCAAATCGTAGGCTTCAAAGAGTTTTGAATACAATCGCATACAATTGTGAGAGTGGTTCAAATTTGAATGAATCAATGAGTCGTTTCGAAGATGTTTTTGATGAGGCGGAAATTGGAATTGTTCGATCTGGTGAGGCTACAGGGCGTTTGGATCTCATGCTTTTCAAACTTTCTGAACAATTGGATAAGAAACATGAACTTCAAATGAAATTGTGGGGAGCGGCGGTTTATCCGATTGCAGTTCTTGCAGTTTTGGTTTTGGTAAGTATCGGTATGCTCGTTTGGGTGTTCCCAACTCTTCTTAATTTGCTTAAGGAAGGTGGAATCTCTGATGATGCGTTACCTTTGCCGACTAGAATGCTTATCACGATTCAGAGTGGTTTGGTGAATTATTGGTGGGTGATGTTGATTTTAGGATTTTCTGGATATGGATTGTTTAATGTTTTTGTGAAAAGTGATTATGGTGCAATGTCATGGGATTATTGGAAATTGAAAATTTATATAGTTGGGACATTGTCTCGAAAGGTATATGTATTGCGATTTGTGAGCTTACTTGGACTTTTGATCGAATCAGGATTACCTGTGATCAAGAGTTTGAAAATTGCAGGAAGTTCTCTCTCAAACAGAGTGTACAAAGCTCAAGCACAGGAAATTATCGATAATGTAAGAGTTGGAGGAAAGATTTCAGAAACATTGGAAAGTAGTGAGTTTTTGTTCCCACCAGAAGTTACACAAATGCTTCGTGTTGGTGAAAAATCCGCTACGCTTGGTACAATTTCACAAAAGATTGCAATTCAATATCAAAAGGAGATCGATAATTCAATAAGGAAATTATCATCAGTTTTTGAACCATTTATGATCTTATTTGTAGGGTTATTCGTAGCTCTATTAGCATTAGCAATAATGGCTCCAATCTTTAATTTGAGTGGAGCAATCGGAGTATAATTATGAATATTATAAAAAAAAAAGACGGATTTACTCTAGTAGAGATGCTGATAGTGATGTTCATTATCGCGGTGCTTTCGACTTTGGCAATTAATGGGTACACAGAATATAGGCGAACTGCTCTTTTGGACTTTGCTGCGGATAGTTTTACGGCTCAGTTCTATGGGCTTCGTGATAGTACGCTTCATGGGGATTTTGGGAGTGTTGAGTATGAAGCGATTTTAGAGGCAGTCGAGGATGAAAATGTGGAATATGAACCTTTTTCGGATCCTAATTATGATTCGGATGTTGCGAGTTGTTTTGGGTATTATTTGAGTACTGATGGTGGTGATTATTCTATTCAAAAATTTGAAATTTCATATAGTAATAAGCTTGTATATGATGTGGTTAGTGAGACTTGGACAAGGGGTGGATGTGAATATCCTGAGTTGAATGATTCGACTCTGACTGAAACTGTCTATTCTGATCTTGGGTTGGACGAAGAGATTAGTGTTGTGGGGATTTATGATGAATATGGAGTGGATTTGAGTGAGAATATTGCGATTACGTTTATTCCCCCAAATGGGGAAATATTTATTGATCCTGTTATTGCAGCACCTGAGGTGGTTTGGATTGAAATGAAGTATGGAAAAAGTGACGAAGATAAATATAAAAGAAATATTTTTATTGATTTGGCTTCTGGCCAGGTCAATGTAACGAGAAGTGATTATGTTGGAACGCCGACTTAGATCTACATCTGGATTTAGTCTTACTGAAGTGATGATTGGAATCATGATTTTGACCGTGGCTATCGTTTCTGCTTCAAATTTGCTCGTGAGTATGGTGAAGACGAACAAGGTGAATGTGCAGAGTTTGCAGGCTTACTATTTGGCTCAGGAGGGGATTGAGGCGATAAGGAATATTCGTGATACGAACTGGCTACATAATTTGGATTTTATGGGGGAGAATGGGCTTTATGGGTTTGAAGTTGGTAGGGATTATTATGTGTTTTTGGATAATGGGGGATGGATTAATTCGGGAAATGAGAAGGATGCTACGAGTATTAATATGTTGGATCAAATGAACCCATGGATCTTTGATCGTTCAACCTATGCTCAATACAATGACGCGTTTGGTTTGATCAAGGAGGATCCTGGTGGTTATATTTCTAAAGCGGGAACTTCTGAAGATCCAGTTTTTTATCGATATATTCAGATTTTGGATGCTTGTGATCATGATGCGGAATTGGAATTGGAACATTTTGATACTGATGAATGTAAGGATTTTATGTTAGTTCGATCTGTTGTTGAGTGGGATGATGGTGGAAAGCCTCGGGAAATAGCTTTGGAAACCGTATTAAGTAACTGGAAAGGAGGAGCATTATAATGAATAAAAAAGGATTCACATTAATAGAAATGATGGTTGCGATGGCAATATTTGTCATGTTCCTTGGGGTTTTGATTGGTTCATATACAGATATTGTTAAATCTCAACAGGAAGCCAATGATTACCGGATTTTGTATTCAGAAGCTCGAAGAGTTTTTGACAAGATTACTGAGGAGGTGAGAAACAATGCAATTTATTATGGTCCAAATGTTGGATATTATACGAGCTTACATACAGATTTAAAGCTATTATCTTTGGATGGGAATCGTCAGATTCTGTTTAGTTATGATGATGTTGAGAAAAACATTAAATTTGCTGAAGTTGAAACAGGAATTCCTCCAAATGAATATTTATTAGTAGATTCTGAAGAAGGGCGAATTACCGTTAAAGAGTTTAATGTTTTTGTTTCGCCAGAAGATGATCCATATAAACTTGAAAATGTTTTTAATGATGGTCTTCAATTTCAGCCAAAAGTAACTGTTTTTGCTACTTTTGAGATGGAAAGAAGGAAAAGTGACTCTACTTATACTGTTGATTTACAAACCACTATCTCATCTAGACTATATTCGGTGTCGCCGTTACCTATTGATGGTCTATTTACTCTTGAATAATGAATAAAATTGCAAAGACAATTAGAGAAGTGCGAGGAACTGCCTTACTGGTAGCATTACTTGTTATGGGAGTTTTGATTGCTCTTTCTTTGGCGTTGTCTTCTCTGATTATTGGTGAATCTAGGTCTACAATGCAGTTAATCGATGCAGGAAGGGCGTATTACGCGGCTGAATCCGGGATAGAGCAGGCTTTGTACAATATGGATACTAATTTGCCTGGATGGGAGGGGAAAGAGGCTAATATTGGAAAGGCTGGGGAGGATGCAGTGTTTACTTATGAGGTGAAAAACCAATGTAATTCTTATCCGTGTTTTGATGAGGAAGAATATGATGTTGGTTCGATGTTGAATTTTGCGCATAAATACTATGATGTTTTGGAATTGAATGAAACGGTTACAATTCCTTTATTTACAGTTAATGAGGATGGAGATATTTTGGTTGTTGAGGATTTTACTGTGGAATTTTTCGTATCGTTTGATCCTGATAAGCATTTGATTTTTGAAGGAGATATTTCTGGGTGGGATGTGCTGAGATGGAAAATTTTTGCTTTGAGAGAGGCGAATAGCGGAAGTTTCATTACCGAATCTATTCATGATTTTACGGCTGTTTCTTCTGCTCAGAATAACGTTACCGGTGAAGAATTTGAGTCGAATGCAGCGATACCTTCATGGTTTGGAACGACTGCGTGTGTGGGAGGTGGAAATCCTGATATTGAGTGTCTTGTTTATCAAAACCAGAGTCTTGAAGGAGAATATTGTAATAATACGCAGGCGCGCGATTTCTATTTATATGATGATCAGGGTGAGAGGTTTCAGGCTAAGTTGCCATGTTTTCCAATAGAGAATTTTTTAGAGAGAAATACTCCGCCGATTCCTAGAGTACCTGGTCCAGGTCCGACAGGACTTAATTATTTGTCGCTTACGAATCTTATGAATCCTGCGATGTTGGATCCGGATCAATTTAATAATGAGGTAAGGTTGGATATGTCACGAATATATTTCAGAGTGGAGACATATGCAGATAACACTGTTCGTGAGTTTGCTTCGATTACTTCGGATGGATTTAGTGGGGACTCGAAACAGAGTTTGAGTGTGAATATCAAAAGGGATTCATATATGCCGGTGTTTAACTTTTCGGTTTATAGTACTTATAAAGAAGAGGGAAGTATCTTTTATTATGAGAATGATACGAAAGGCGATAAGGCTATACAGTAAGCTTGACTGCGGAATGGCATGTTGGTAGGTTTTTAGCATGAGTAAATTTTATATATCTACAGCAATTGCCTACGTGAATGCTCCGCCGCATATTGGGCATGCACTTGAATTTGTACAGGCAGATGTTTTGGCGAGGTATCATAGGTTGAAGGGGGACGATACTTATTTTTTGACGGGAACTGATGAACACGGGGTGAAGATTTACGAAAAAGCTCAGGAGTTAGGGAAGGAAACTCAGGAGGTTGTTGATGAAAATGCGAAAATATTTATGTCGTTGGCGAAGACTCTTGGATTGTCGAATGATGATTTTATTCGAACTACAGAGGATCGGCACAAGGCTGGAGCGAAGAAATTGTGGGAAAAAATGGTGGATGCGGGAGACATTTACAAAGATACTTATAGCGGGCTTTATTGTGTTGGATGTGAGGCTTATGTTGCGGAGAAGGATTTGGATGAGAGCGGACATTGTCCTAATCATAAGAAGAAACCGAAGGTTCTGGAGGAGGAGAATTATTTCTTCAAACTTTCAAAATATTCAGACAAAATTCGCGAAGCTATAGAAAGTGATAAGTTGAAAGTTGTTCCGGAGAGTCGTAAAAACGAGATGTTGAATTTGATTGGTGATGGACTGCCGGATGTTAGTTTTTCTCGACCAAAGAAGGATTTGCCTTGGGGTATTGAGGTTCCTGGTGATGAAAGTCAGGTGATGTATGTGTGGGGAGATGCGCTTAGTAATTATATTACTGCTCTTGGATATGGTGAAGATAGCGAGATTTACAAAAAATATTGGCCGGCTGATGTTCATTTGATCGGGAAGGATATTTTACGATTTCATGCAGGAATTTGGATTGGAATGTTGATGTCTGCCGGGATTGAAATTCCTAAATCGGTTTATGTTCATGGATTTATTACGAGTGAGGGGCAAAAGATGAGTAAGAGTTTGGGAAATGTGGTTGATCCTTTGGAATATGTTGAAAAATATGGGACTGATGCTTTGAGATATTTCTTGATGCGTGAAATTCCTACTGCTGATGATGGAGATTTTGGTCATGGACGTTTTGTAGATGTATATAATAGTGAACTAGCTAATGGTTTGGGGAATTTGGTTAATCGAGTTGTGATGATGACTGAGAAGTATGCGGAAAGTAAGGTGCCGGTGAAGGCGGGGAGTGATGTTCATGATGATATGAAGGCGTATTTTGATAAATATGATGCTGCAATTGAGAAGTTTGATATAAAGGAAACCTGTGATGTGGTTATGAGAGTTGTTGATTATGGAAATAAGTATTTGGATGATACAAAGCCTTGGACTTTGGCAAAAGAAGGGAAAGAGGAAGAGCTGATGGAGGTGTTGTATAGATCTTTGGATGTGCTGAGGTATATTGCAATGCTTACTGCACCGTTGATTCCTGAAACAACTAGAAAGATTATTGATCAATTAGGGCTTGAGGTGTCCGAGGACTTTTCGCAGTGGAGCGAGCTCAAAGAGGGCGGCTCTGTTTCTGTGTCAGATGCTTTGTTTCCACGTTTGGAAGAATAGATCGTTTATACGTTTATTGATTTGGAAACGAATGTGATTATGATTCTCACTAACGAGTAGGAGAGGATTATTAGGAATAAGCCTATAACTGTCCATGTGAGATGTTTTTTGGACTGTTCGAGTTGTTCTGAATCTGCTCCTCCCATTACCATGTTGAAAGCGGCAAAACCGATTAAAATCACTCCGAGTGGTGCAGCGAAATAGAGTAATGCACCTGCTATTGTTTGGAGGATGATGATTGTTGCTGTGCTTCCTTGTGTTTGTCCTGCTAGATCATTGTTGTAATCAAGTTCATCTTCTCCGAAAAATAGATTGTCTGGTCTATATTCGTCAGGGATTTGGTATGCCTGAGCAACACTTGCTAGAGCTACAAGTAGTAGAATTGAACCGATTATGATTAATAGTTTTCTTTTCATTGTTACTTTGCCTTAAAGAAATCGAATTGGACTACACCGGTTACGAGTCCGTATGCAGCGGCCATTATTGCCATTCCGATTATTAGATATAGGATAATGTTTTTTGCTTTTGATATGTCTTCGTCGTTTCCTTGAGAAATGATGTAGTAAACGGCTGCGAATACTATTGCTACGATTGTTATGATCATGGATGCTCCTAGGATTGTTTTCATTGCAGTTTGGAATCCACTTTCGAGTGAAATGTCTGGTAGAGCTGCTACTGCGCCAGCTTCTACAGGAGTTTTTACGTTATCGATGCCTCCTGGTCTTTCGAGCATTATGCTTAATGGATCTAAGCATTCATTATAGATACATCTTGTTCCTGCTGCGCATTGAGAATCTGATTCACATGCAGCTATGGCAGTTCCGGAAAGGCTTAGAATAAATATTATTGTACTTAATGTAATTAGAATTAGTTTTTTCATTATCCAATGTTTGTTATTTCATGAACTGTGGTTTCAGTCATATTCCCTTCGTATTTTAAATTTGTGACGATTCTTATTATTGAATATGAAAGTATGGCAATGACTAGTCCTATCAGTGCATACATTGCTTGGTCTTTTGCTTTTTGAATTGCTTCGTCATTTCCATATGCCATTGAAAACCTTACTCCAGCAATTAACAGCATCAATACCGATAACATTCCCACAAATCCAACTAATCCTACTGCATAGCTTGGTAGAATTTTGTTGACTAATATATCTTCAGCACCTTCTTTTTGTTGTGCTGTTGTGTCTGGACCTGGAAGTAGGTCAGGTTTTGGGATGAGTTGTCGTTCGTATGTGCTTTCCGCAACTAGTCCATCTGCATATGTTGTCATTCCAACTATTGAGATAGAAGTTGTCAGTACTAGCAATATGTAGATTATTGTTTTTTTCATTATTGTGTGAAGAAGTTAGGATTGATTGTATATAAAATTAGTCCTGACAAGAATAGAATGACTATTCCTGAGATAGATTTAATTATTCGGCCTTTTGCTGATTCGATTGCTTGTGTGTCTCCACCTGCAACTGATATTTGGACTCCACTAATTATTATAACTGCTGTTCCTATCAAACCGACTAAGCTGGCTGCCCATTTGTATACAAATGAGATGTAGCCAACGATTAGGGATGTTCCTCCTTTACTTAGGAAAACTTGTACAGGTTTGCATGAAGTTGTTACTTGGTAATTATAAGGTTTTGTGAAATCTGGTCCGGTTAGAGATTCGTTTTTGATGACGTTTGAGCATTTAGTTGCGAGTATTGAAATTACTTCTTCTTTGCCTTTTTTGGGAAGATATGAAAGGTAATTTCTGTAGCAAATTCTTGCTTCAAACTCTGCCTTGTCTTTGGTTGTTTTTGTGCTTGCTTCGAGACTTAATGGTTCTTCTATTATTGTTATAATATATCCAGCGTCATCTCCTGGAGTGCCATCTTCTTTTGTTTCCTTGATGCAGTGATCGTCAGGTGTTATATCCATTAATCCTTCTGCTAAAGCTGCGGCCATTGAGGAGGTGTCAGGTTCTGTGTCTTTTGGTGCAGGGTCTCCTGCATAAGCTGAAATTGAGCTTATTGATACTAAAATCAAGCTTACAATTGAGAATAGTGCTAATTTTGCTATGATTTTTTTCATTAGCCTAAAATTGATTGTACGGTTATTACTATTACATAGGACAGTAGTGCTACTATGATTCCGATGACTGCGTATTTAACAACATTTTTGGCTTCGTCGAGTTTTTGTTGATCTCCTTGCGAAAACATCATTTGGAAGCCTCCAATAATTAGTATAATTACGGCAATTGAGCCCATTACTGTTAGGGCGAAATTGATTATTCTTATGATGAATTCTACGATTGGGTTTTGTCCTTCACCAAAGTATGTTTGTTCTTGTTGTTCTGTTTTGCTGTCTCCGGTACCAGTTGGATTGAGTTTTAATGTTTCGCTGATGTCAAAGTCCAATTCTTTGAGTTTTATTATGTTTGGATCACTTGCAAAAGCTGGTCCATTTAGTGCTGTGGCCAGAGTTGCGAATGTGAGTGCCGATAATAGTATGATTGCAATTTTTTTCATTTTGTTTAGACTTCAAAATCTTTTGGCATGTTTTGGTAGACGCTTTCTTCTGTGATGAGTCCGGCTTCGAACAGATCGGTAAGCGCTTTTTTCATAGTTTGCATTCCTTCTTTTGTGGAAGTTTCGATTACTGAATTGATTTGGTGTGTTGTACCTTTTCTTATCATATTTGCGATAGCGCTGTTTGCGAACATTACTTCAAATGCTCCAACACGACCTTTTTCGTCTTTAGTCTTTAATAGTGTTTGCCAGAAAACGGCTTTTAAACTCTCTGATAATTGTGCTCGAATTTGGTTTTGTTGATCTGATGGGAATGCGTCTACGATACGATTGACTGAGTCTGCACATCCTCTCGTATGGAGTGTTGCTAGGACCAAGTGACCGGTTTCTGCGGCTGTGATTGCTTGCTGCATTGTTTCGTTATCACGCATTTCTCCGAGTAGAATCACGTCTGGAGTTTCACGGAGAGCACCTCTCAACGCTTTTTTGAAGCTGTGTGTGTGAACTCCTACTTCTCGTTGTTGAATGATTGATTGGTTGTTTTTGTGAACGTACTCGATTGGATCTTCGATTGTAACTATATGTTTTTTTTGATTTCTGTTGATTTCGTTGACCATGGCTGCGAGTGTAGTTGTTTTACCTGAACCTGTTGGTCCAGTTACTATCACAAGTCCGTTTTGTAGTGTTGTCGCTTTTTTCAACTGAGCGGGTAGTCCTAATTCATCCATAGTCATAACATTTTCCGGAATAAGACGGAAAACTGCAGAAATACCTTTTCTTTGTACAAACATATTCACTCTGAAACGAGCGATTGTTTCTAGCTCCAATGAAAAGTCGATGTCCAAAGTTTGTTCAAAACGTTTTTTTTGTTCTGAATTCATGATTTCTAGCAGATATTCTTCTGCCATTTTCTTAGTAAGTTCAGAATGTTCTCCGATTGGGATTATGTCGCCGTTTATTCGAAGCATTGGTTTGATACCTGCAGCAATATAGATATCAGATGCTTGATATTGAACGGCTGTTCTAAATATTTTCGATAGCTTGTACATAACTAGCTTTTTTTGTGTTTATTTTTCCCTATATTATAGCATTTTTGGGCACTTTGAACAAGAGTGAAAACACTCGAAATAGGTTTTTAGTTGGGAGAATGTTTTATCTAAGAACCTTTAAGTCTAATGGGTCTATTGGTTCATCAGCTCGAGTGTCATCAGCAACCGGAGGATCTCCGAGAACTGGTTCATCAGTGATTGGTTCATCAGTGATTGGCTCATCAAGAACTGGTTCGTCTGTGACGGGCTCGTCTTTAAGTTCTGTTAGACTAGGAAATGAGTCATCGACTTCTTCTAGAACTGCATCTTCGAATACCTCGAGGTCTTCTTCTACTGGAGGGGCATAAATATCCTCCAATTCGTCTACAATTTCATCCAGCTCTTCCATTGCTTCAGAAGGTTCTTCGGTGACTTCATCTGTAGATTCAGAGGTGGAAAGTGTGTTTGTTGTAGGGATTTCTGATTCTTCAACAACATCTGCAGGTCCTGCAAAGAAATAGGTATAAGCGAAATATCCGCCAGCTAGGATTGCAATGACTACAATTATTATTATAAGGTATTTTTTTGAACTTTTTGTTGCGTCTGGTGTTTCCGATTCTGGTTCAGTTGCTTCTGTTAGACCTTCTTCTAGCTTTTTTTCTAGATCTTCTGGCTCAGCAGGTGCTTCCTCTTCAGCAGCTTCTTCCTCTGTTGGAGTAATGTCGACCGGTTCTGTTGGAGCTGGTTCGGCTGGTGTTTCTGCAGCAGGTTCAACAGGAGCAGCTGGATTAACAGGAGCTTCTGGAGTTCCGTTCCCAGTGTTTAGTGGGTTTGCAGGAGCATCAGTTGGTTGTTGTGCAGGTGCGTCTGGATTAGCTTGAAGTGAATCTTGGTCTATCGAAAATGTTTTGTCGTCTGGATTTTGTGTGTTTTCATCAGGCATGATGTTTGGATTTAATGTTTAATTATTCCATATCTGGAACTTCTTCTGATTTTGGAAGCACGTTCTCTATTGCTCCCCATTGGCTATCTTCTAGTTCTGGGACTACTAATGTTATATTATCACCAACTTCAGCTTTAAAATAGGTTACTGAAGCTAGGAGTACGCTATATGCTTTACTGTTAGCGATTACTTTGTATTGTCCGTCTTCATAAGTTAGTATTCCAATTACTCTTTTTCTTTCAACTGGTCCAATTTGTTTATAAAGGAATCCACCGTCGTCTTTGATTGTTAGTTTGAGTACGTCTCCAGGAATCAGTTTTGATTTTGAAGCGTAGTTTGCCGGAACTGGATATTCTTTGCCGTCTTTATCATTCATTGTTTGACCGTTGAATACTCCTTCAACAATCTTGTCTTCTCCTTCGGCACCTTCTGATGGTTCCATCTCTTCTGCCATTTTTGAGTAAACGTTTTTAGAAGAAGGTCCGGTCAATTCTGTGACCATTTGTTTTGCTGATCGTAAAGACGATTCAGCTGAATCGAGCATTTCTTTTATTAATGCGAGTTTGGAAGCTTGTGACATTTATTTTTTGTTTTAATTTATTTTTTTACTTCATTTATTATACCAAAAATCGGGAATTATTTCTATTCGTCCAGGTTGACGTAATCTAGAAAAAGTATTTTCGCTTTTTTACGATTTTTTTGATAATTTCTCGTCTTGAAGCTCCTAAATTGGCGAAGATTCTGAATGTAAAAACTACTGTTACTGCTAGATATAGATCGAGGCCGAGTTTTTCTCCTAGGAGTGTGATGCCAAGAGCGAGGATTATGTTAAATCCGAGTCCGGTTAGAAAGATGGACTGTTCGTATTCTTCTTCCTTTGTGAGTTTTGCTTTCATTGCTCCAAATAGGGCATCTACCATACCTATTATCGCTACTGCTGTGTATTTGATGTACTCGATTGGAATTGTGTAGGTGAGATTTAGTCCAATGATTATTCCAATTAGGAGTCCAATTGCTATGAATGCCATATGTGGGGCGTTATTTGCGTTTGTATATTATCTTATCTCCGTTTCCGCCTGCAATCCTAAGATCGATATATTGAAGGTCTTCTGTGTAAATGTCCAGTTTTACCAGAGCCTTTTTGAGTTTTTTGAGCTGTTCGTCAGCTGGTTTTTGCATGTCTAGCCAGATGTAGAAATCCCTTTCTGTTAGTAGATGGATCTCTCTTGGGACTTTCTTGTAGACGACTTCTACGACTCGCATTCCGAATTTGTCCTCGAAATATATGATTGTTTCTAGTATGTATCTGAGTTTATTTGCTTCTATTATTGGGCTTTCCGGATTTAATGGTTCGTCGGATTGAACTTTTATGAAGGGAAGACTGGTGCTTTCGAGGTCTTCTTTAATAGCGTAGCCGATTGAGTTGATGATGTAGCTTTTTTTCAACATTTGGCTTTCGTTTGTGACATTTGCGACGAGTGGATATTCGGAAAATGTAACTACTATTGAGCTTGGATAGTCTTTTTCTACTTCGATGTCCTCTATTTCTGGAAAATTGTCGAGGATTTTTATTTGTAGGTCTTCGGTGTTGGTGAAAATCATGTTTTTTCCTATACTTGTGCTTAGGATTTTTGTGATTTCTTGCCCGATTGCGTCGTTATCTATGAGTTCATTGGAGATTTTGATGTCTTTGACTTTGAAGTAGCTTGAGAAGAATATTCCGTAAACCGAAAGGATCACTAGTACTAATACTGTCAGTACTAATGTGAATTTTTTGATTTTTGCGAAATATGGATGAGATCTTTTTTGTAATCTTTTTGAATGATATCTCGTGTTTTTTAATTCTTTGGGAGTAAATGTCGGACTTTTTCCGTATTTGAACTTAAATTTCTGTATTTTCCTTTTTTTGTTGAACATTTTTGGGTAGGATTTTGATGCTTTGGTATCTTATACAAAAATTATGGATTTTGAAAGCGCCTTACAGTATTTAGAGACTTTGATTTCTCATGAAAGGGATAGGGATTTTTTGTATGATGAGAAGAATTTTGACTTGGATCGATTTCGTTCGGTTGTGGAGGATTTCGGGGTGGATTATTCTGGTTTGAGAATTGTGCATGTGGCTGGTTCAAAGGGAAAGGGGAGTGTTTGTAACTTTGTTTCTGAATATTTAGTTCGAACTGAGGTTTCAGTGGGGCTTTTTACGTCGCCGCATTTGCGGGATATTCGTGAGAGAATTCGGGTTGGTGGTGAAATGATTTCGCGCGAGCGATTTAGTGAGTACGTTGGGGTGGTTGCAGAATATTTGGAGCGCTCTGATAAGCGAATAACCCATTTTGAGGTTTTGACTTTGATTGCTTTGAAGTTTTTTGTGGATGAGGGTGTGGAGTTTGCGGTTTTGGAGGTGGGATTGGGTGGTCGATTGGATTCTACGAATATTGTGGTGCCTGAGTTGAGTGTTTTGACTGCTGTGGAGATGGAGCATGTAGGTATTTTGGGGGATAATTTGAGTGAGATTTTGGGTGAAAAGTTAGGGATTGTGAAGGAAGGAGTTCCATTGTTGGTAGGGGAGCAGAGTGAGGAGGTTATGGGGTTGTTGAAGGGGAAATTGGAGCGAAAGGTGGATGTGCATTATGTGGATGATTTTGATGTTGAGTTTGAGGGGGATGATATGGCTAGGGTTGTGAATGCTGGGACGGCGTGGTGTGTCCTGGAAATATTGTTTGGTGGAGTTGAGAAGAGTGTTTTTGGTGAAATTTTTGATGATTTAAATATGCCTGGCAGGTTTGATGTTCGAGAAATTGATGGAAAAATAGTGGTTTTTGATGTGGCGCACACTATTGAGAGTATGAAAAACTTGATTCAGACGTTGAAAAACAAATTTTCTGAGAAGAAATATGTGTTTTTAGTGAAATTTTTGAAGGATAAGGATAAAGAGGGGATGATGAAGGTGATTAGTGAGGTTGCAGAAAAAGTTTACGAAGGTGTTGAAATGAAAGAAATAGATTTAAAAAGAGACCAGATCTTGGTTGTAACCGGGTCT
>JAOZTS010000069.1 GCA_029939035.1 Candidatus Altimarinota bacterium
GCAATTGAAATTTTAGCTTATTAATGGTAAAATATAGGGATATTTAAAACAAATATGAGCACAAAAATAGACAGATATATAGGAGTTTTGATGATTGCTGCAATTTTAGTTGCGAATACAGCTATGAGCTTTGCTGAGAGCGATATGGAGACTGTTTCTTTTACTGCTGAAGGTGAATCCACTGAGGTTGAGGAGGAAATTGTGCCTACGGCTGAGGATTTCGAGGATGATAAAGTCGAAGAGCAGGAGCTGTTTTTATCTAGATTGAAGGAAGAATTGAACCTTACCAAGGCCGGATATAGACAGATTATGAACACTGTTTCGGATACTAATGCAAAGCTGGACGAATTGTCAGATGACAGGATGACTTTGTCGGGGCAAGTGGAGGTTTTGGATAGTTCCATTGCTCTTACCCAATCAAAGCTTATTAATGTGATCAAAAATATCGTTGAAAAAGAAAATGAAATCATTCTCCTTTATGAGCAAATAGAGATAAAAGAAGTTACAATCGAGTATCAAAAAAACCTAATTAGAGATTATGTTCGAATTATTTATCAAGAGGAGAACAATTATTTCTCTATAGATGAAAATGGGGATGTGCAGGCTTTCAAACTGCTACTTGCAGACGACAGTGTTGGAAATAATCTCAAGAAAATTGAGTACTTTGACCTTCTGAATGAGGCTGGACAGCAAATGATTGAGGAACTTTCGTATTTGTCAGAAGAGCTTTTGATTCACCAAAAGGAATTGGAGAAGAAAAAGGTTAAATTGCTTGCGCTTATGGCTGATCTCGAATCAGAAAAGTTGCAATTGGAGCTACAAAAAGCATCAAAAGAGAACTTGTTGTCTTTGACTAAAGGGCAGGAGGACATTTATCAGCAACTCCTTGAACAAACAGTGATTGAGCAGGAAGAACTTTTGAATGATGTGAAAAATCTAAGCAATGCCGTGAATTTTATCGAGATTAAGATGCAAGAGGATGGAGCGGATTTTGATCCGGATGACTACCTTTCGCTTTTGGACTACAAAACACAAGTTTTATACGATTACAGATATCGAAGTGGGCCAGTGAATCCAGATGGATTTAATTGGCCAGCTCAGCCAGATCGTGGACTGAGTGCATACTTCAGAGATCCGACTTATGTTGGAGCGTTTGGTGTGCAGCACAATGCTATCGACATTCCAATTTACCAGGGATCGTTTGTTCGGGCGGCGGCTGAAGGCGTAGTCTACACAACACGTGATAATGGATACGGATATAGTTATATAATCCTGGCTCATGCAGGTGGATTCATGACCGTTTACGGCCATATGAGTAGTATTCTGGTAGAAGAGGGTGATCTTATCAATCAGAACTCTATAATCGGTCTGAGTGGCGGAATGCCAGGTACGATAGGTGCTGGATATATGACTACTGGACCTCATTTACATTTTGAAATGTTGTCGAATGGCCTCTACGTGGATCCTTTGGATTACTTGCCTCTTGAGATACTTACAGAGGATCAAATGTACAATTTGCCAGAGAAATATTTCGATGACTGGGAAGAAGCTGTTTACGATTTGAATTTCGAGGCGATTGAGAGATTCTAATTTTCGTATATAATTGGGGTGTGAAAAATATTCTCCCAATAATTCGCAAGCTAAAGAAGCAGTACCCTGATGCGGGAATCGAGCTTGATTTTGGTAATACTTTTCAATTGCTAGTTGCAGTGATTCTTTCTGCGCAATGTACAGATGTCCGGGTAAACAAGGTTACACCTCCTTTGTTTAAGGCTTTTCCTGATGTTCGCGATTTTGCAGAATGCAAGATTGTAGACTTGGAGAAGATGATCTTTTCTACGGGCTTTTACAGAAATAAGGCGAAGAATATTCGTGCTGCAGCGGTGAAAATTTTGTCAGACTTTGGTGGAAAAGTTCCTGGGACAATGGATGAGCTACTGACTTTGCCTGGGGTTGCTCGGAAAACTGCAAATGTCATTCTAAATGAGGCGTTTGGTGTGAGCGACGGAATTGTTGTCGATACACATGTAATTCGAATAGGTGGATTGCTGGGATTAGTTAGCAGGAAATTGGTTGTTGCTAAAAATGCTGTCAGGATTGAGGCAGAATTGATGAAAATTGTTCCAAAAAAGGATTGGAGTAATATTTCTCATCTATTAATTTGGCATGGTCGTCGAATTTGCGTAGCAAGAAAGCCACAATGCGCGATTTGTCCTTTGAGTCAGATTTGTCCCTCTTCTACTGTTACTGTACGTGCTACTGAACGGCGATCAAAACAGTCTTGACCTCTTTTTTATCCATACATTTCGGACAAGCTGTGTACCAAAGATAAAGTTCTTTTGGCTCTGCTCCTAGCTCTTTTTTGATATCTTCAATATCGGTTCTGATCTCGTTCCAAGGACGTTTTGATACTTTTGTGTAAACTTCTTTTCCTTTTAGAGAAACAACGTTTTTGTCCTCAGCATTTTCTCCTGTCACTTCAACCATCACTGTTGACCAGAACATTCCTCCAGTATCGAGGATCATTCCGTTTTCAGGAACTGTGTAGTTTGCACTTTTCGCTCCTCCTTTCGCTCTCGTAATATCTATCGCAAACGAAAATGGATAGTACATAAGACGTGGAGACCATGTTTTATAAAAAGCTTTGTCTATTGTTTTCTTTTGCTTGTCCCATTCAGCTTCATTTATTGTTGGGCATCCGCAATCGTCTGCTGCGGCTGGTGCTTCTGGCGCTGCTGCTTCGGTTGGTGCGGCTGCTGTCTCGGGAGCAGCTTCAGTTGCTGCTGCTTCCACAGGTTTTTCTTCGGCTGGGGCTTCCGCTGCAGGTTCAGCTGCTGATTCTTCAGCCTTTGGTTCTTCTGCTGGAGTTTCCGCTGGGACCTCCGCTACTGGCTCTTCAGCCTTTGGTTCTTCAGCCGGAGTTTCTGCTGGGGCCTCCGCTGCTGGTTCTTCAGCCTTTGGTTCTTCCGCTGGAGCTTCCGCTGCTGGCTCCTCAGCTGGCGCTTCTGCTACTGGTTCCTCCGCTGGAGCTTCCGCTGCTGGTGCTTCTGCCTTTGGCTCCTCAGCCGGAGTTTCTGCCGGAGTTTCTGCTGGGGCCTCCGCTGGGGCTTCAGTAACTGGTGCTGCAGGAGTCTCTTCTACAGGTTGATCTTGAGCTGGTGGATTAGTTCCGCCGCCCTGTGAATTATCTTGTGGATCATTTGGTTTATTATCTTCGCTCATAGGAATTTTTATTAATTTTCATTAATTCTACTATATTGAGATTATTATGCAAATTTTGTCTTTTTATAATTAATAACTTTTTGATCAATCATGAATTTCATATCGGTTTTGTCTGGTTGTTTTTGAATTTTCCAGTATTGCGGTGGTAGGTCTTCGTTTTGAATCAGCCCCCGGTGTGCAAGATCATGATGGGCTTTGCAGAGTGGTCTGATTTTATTGGGATTGTGTTCCTTTGAGAGTGCAAATCGATCTGTATGGTGAAGGACGTCCGCTTTCTTGAGGCATCCTGGGAAGCAACAAGTCCCGTTGGTTTTTGCCTTGGCATATCTACTTATTTTTGACGGTATGTGGCGAGCTGTAGTCTTTTTGGTTTCTGGTATTTCTTGTTCTAATTGTTTTTCTCTGATTTCAAGAAGTTGTTTCATGAGCTCATTCCAGTTGTTTTGACCTTTTATTTTTTTTAGTTCTTCTGCTATTTCCGGATCAAGATCCATTTCTATCAAAGTGGTCATATGACCACTTTTTTCATGGCGAATTTCTCTAACAAAAGTTTCCAAAGTGTTAACACTCATATTCTCTGCTTTATCTGCCCAAAACTTATCATCTTCTTTTTCCGCAATCGTTGCCACTGGTCTTATCGCTCTCAGTCCCTTTTCCCTGGCAACCTTCATCAATCCCGGCTTATCTTCGATTTTTCTTAAAATCCTCAGCGAATCCCTGACCTTCTCTTTACTCATTCCCGCCAATTTCGCTGCATATTCGTAAATACTTCCAAATCCTTCCTCTTCCCAGACTCGAGCCCTTTCTATTTCAGGCAAAAGCAGTTCACATTTCCGCATCCATAGCTTTGCATTTGCGCCATAATTAGAAAATCTTTCGTGTAATGTTTTTTTGTAATTCTTCATAGTTTTTTGGGATCATCAAACAGCTATATTTTAGCTTATTCTACCTAAAAACCAAGCATCCCAACTCGACAAAAGGACACGGTGAGGGCATGCTCACCTTTCGGCCATTATGGAGTGATTCTATTCAGAGTTCTTGGGAATGGAATTGTTTCTCGGACGTGCTTTACTCCGCTTAGCCAAGCCACACATCGTTCTAGTCCCATTCCGAATCCGCAGTGTGGGATTCCTCCATATTTCAAAGTGTCGAGGTACCAAGAATAGTCTTCACGATTCATATTTTCCTCTTTTATTCTTTTTTCTAATAATTCCAAATCGTAAGTTCGCTGTGCTCCCCCACCGATTATTTCTCCGTAACCCTCTGGTCCAATCAAATCAACATTTAACGTAAGTCGATCGTCTTCTGGGTCTGGTTCCATGAAGAAGGTAGTCAGTTTTCGAGGGAATCTGTGAACAAAGAATGGTCCATCAAAGTCTTCTGATAGAATAGTTTCATCATCACCACCAAAGTCTTTTCCCCATTTGATGTCTGATCGTCCTGACTTTTGTAGTCTTTCAACTGCTTCGTCGTAGGATATTCGTGGGAATGGTTTTTTGATGTTGTCGAGCTTTTCAATGTCACGTTCTAGTATTTCTAATTCTTTTCGTCTGTTTGTTCGGACTTTATCAATAATGTAGAAGAAGAAGTCTTCTTGGAAATCCATTAGGTCTTTGAACTCCATGAATGGCATTTCTGGTTCAACCATCCAGAATTCTGTGAGGTGTCGTCGTGTTTTTGATTTTTCCGCTCGGAATGTTGGTCCGAAGCAGTATGTGTTTCCGAGTGAGTATTCGCATGCTTCTGTGTAGAGTTGGCCGGATTGCGAAAGGTATGCGCTTTCTTCGAAGTAGTCGACGTGGAATAGATCGGTTGTTCCTTCGCAGGCAGTTTTTGTAAGAATAGGTGCGTCGACACATGTGAAGTCGTTTTTATGCATGTATTCTCGTATTGCCCAGATTACTTCGTCACGTACTTTCATGATCGCCCATTGTTTTTTGGATCTTAACCATAAATGTCTGTTTTCTAATAGAAAATCTGGTCCGTGGTCTTTTTTTGCAATTGGGTAATCGTCTGCGGCAAGTCTAACTATTTTTAGTTCCTTTATTTGCAATTCGAATACGTCCTCTTGTTTTGGGTGAGCTGTTACCTCACCTGTAGCGTGGATTGATGATTCCATTGTTAGCTTTTCAGCAGTTTCTGCAACTTCTTTGGCAACGTCCGGTTCGTAAACAATTCCTTGTGCCATTCCGGTTCCATCTCTTAACTGAAGAAAGTGAATGTTCTTCCCTGACCTTTTATTGTACATCCATCCTTTAATTGTAACGGTGTCCCCCACGTGATCTTTGAGATCTTTTATGTATACTTTTTCCATAATTTTGTTGAATTAATTTCGCAATTGATTGTAGCATTGACGAAATCATTTCGGAATGTAAAATGTGTGCGACCTATATTGAATATTACTGGGGCGTCGCCAAGTGGTAAGGCACATGGTTTTGGTCCATGCACTCGGGGGTTCGAATCCCTCCGCCCCAGCCAAAATAAAAAATATTGGAAATTTATATATCAACCCGAGTAGCTAACTATAAATAAGTATTAACTTATTAGGATGGATTCGATCACCAAATTTTTTAGTCAGCCAGCTGTAACTGCTATCATAGGCTTTTTGAGTGCTATCTTTGCGCAATTTTTATTAAGACATCAGATTTCAAAACATGAAATTAAAAAGGAGAAAATTGAATATAGAAAAACGCAATTAGAGAATTTAAAGCAATATGCAGAACAATTAATTGCTCAAATTATGGCATATGATGAATTTGCCAATCATATAGTTATAACAATTAATAATGGTCTGCATGATGATGAT
>JAOZTS010000070.1 GCA_029939035.1 Candidatus Altimarinota bacterium
CAGTGACGGCAAATGCCTCTTCGAAACTATAAGTAAATGTGTTTTGGCCTTTGGATTAATATCGTTAAATACTACACATTGATCGTCCTCATGCACAAACTCTGTGTCCATTTGACCAGAAGAAATCTTACAAAAAATGCAATCTTCAGACATATAGAAAACCAGTTAAATTATTTAAATTACCCTATGAGTAATTTACCTTGTCTTTTTTCCCTTTGCAAGCTGGTAAACAGCTCGACCTACTCTAACAAATTGAGGGTTTTTCTGTAGGTTTAGAGAGATAGTCCCTTTCTTTACTTGTCGTTGCTTTAGAACTCCTTCAATAATTTCTTGTTTTGTCATAGGACTCTTTTTTGCTAAAAGTCCCTCTATAACGTCCGCAACTGTTCCCTTTGAAAATCCAAATTCCTTTAACGTATACAAACCACGACCAACCAATACGAATTGGTCATATCTTATAAGCTCATTGTGAACCGCTTGTGTAGTAACAACCTTCTTATCAAATCCAGAATCTGTAATTTTGTTTGCGATTTCTACGAAGTGAAGTGGCTTCTTTTCCCTTTTTAATACAATATATGCCTTATCCCTAATACTTCTTGGATTAATATGTCTCCATGTCATAAGTCCAAAACCATCCTCTGTTCTCTTAAGTCTCTTATCTACTTCCAAACAAGAAATAATCATAGGGTCATTATAAGATTCGATAGAATCACCTAGTTTCTGTCTAATTTGCACAATTATCTTTGAATCTGAAAGAACGTCAGTCTTTTTCTTCAAAATCTTAATACCAGCTGTAATCACAGATGTGATTGTAGCTACATTTATTTCTTTTATTCTCCAGAAAGGATTAAAAATATTCGTTTTTTCCGCTAACTCAATATTTAAATTAATATTCAATGCCAATTTGATGATATTCGCATCAACGTCTTCTTTTGATTTAATAAGGTTAAGAACCTCACTAATTAGCTTTGTTTCTAGCAAAATACCACCGTTTTCGTTAATAACTTTATTGGCAATATCGTTTACTACGTTTAATCGTGTTGTTTGAACAGTTCGACGTAGCTTTCCTAGCGCTATTTTCTCTATTTGTCTGATTCTTTCTCTTGTAACAGAAAATTGCTGACCTATATATTCAAGGGTTCTCTTAGGTTTATTATCTAAGCTAAATCGTTTTACAATAACATCCTTTTCTTTGTTAGTAAGGACAAGAAACATTTCCTCTACAACATCTGCAAGATTTATTTTTGTACTGCTCATAGTTAATTGTTTAATATGCGCCCCCTGAAAGCCAACTAAGAATATTGACTTTGCAGTTAATTGTCAAGCAAGAAATTTGATATAACCGCAACATTGTTTTATAAACGCATATATCGTTTAAGAAGCGAACTTACACCATTAATTGGTATATGTCAAAAACTTTTTAGTAACACTTTTTATATTGCATTTTGAAATAGTGTCAGTAATATTGTGAAGCAACAAAACAAGGGCGAGTGGTGGAATTTGGTAGACACGCTAGTCTTAGGAACTAGTGGCGCAAGCCGTGAGGGTTCAAGTCCCTCCTCGCCCACCAAAGCCGGAAGCAGAGCGAACGGCCCGCGAGCGAATACTATTTACGCGAGCGTAACATGAGCGGAAGCGAATACATTTTACTTCACAATCTCCATACCCATATCAAAATTTGGCACTGAACGGGTCAAGCACCCCATAGAGATGAGATCCACGCCAGATTTTGCGTATTCTAAGGCATTTCTCTCGGTTATATCGCCTGAAGCCTCGAATAGTACGTCATTATAGTACTCCTGCCCTTTAGCGTCCTTCATCGCATCAGAAACATCAGCAGAGGACATGTTATCCATCATAATCACCCCAATTGAATCCAATTTCTTACTTTTTGCTAACTCAGCGAACTTTTTAGCAACATTATTCATTTCGACAGCGTTATCAACCTCAATTTCCAGAAATCTAAAGTTATTTTCGCTTTTCTCGATTCTCGCAAAAACATCATCAAAATCCCTTTTCAATACATCCAGATGAGTGTCCTTCAAGATAACCGCATCTGATAGGTTGATTCTATGGGTACCACCTCCACCAATCAAAACCGCTTTCTTATCCAATAATCCCCACAAAGTCTTTCTAGTTGGAACAATTAAAACATCATAATCCTTAACCAAATCCACTACTTTCCTAGTAAATGTTGCAATCGAGCTCATTCTCATTAACAAATTCAGAACAACTCTCTCCACAGCCAGTAAATCATGTGCATCAGCCTCTATTTCCATAATTACATCTCCCTTCTTTACCAAATCTCCGTCCTTTACCCTAAAATCTATGTTAAAAGATCCTTTTAAACGTGGACGAAAATTTGGGTCAGCATCCACCAGAAAGTACTTTATTTCGCTAATACCAGCTACGACTCCATCATCTCGAGAGACTATTTTTCCTTTGATTTTAAATTCACCATCTCTAAAGAGGATATCAGTGCTGACATCACCCTTTATACCCAAATCCTTCTCTAATTCTAAAAAAGTATATCTAAAGACCCATTGTTTATAGGCAGAATTACCTATTTCCAAGAAATTATCAGCTTTGTGGGTGAATTGTACTATTGATCGTCTATCCATATTAAGAAAGTTCAAGCATCTTATCTAACGCATCTCTCGCTCCATCTGCAACATTTTTTTCGACTTTTATCTCAGTTTCCTCAGTCTCTAAACACGTAAGAACCGATTCTAACGTATTTTTCTTCATATCAAAACACATATTGCATAGACCGTAGAACTTTTTTTCAGGAAGCTCCCTACTCAACCTCTCTGTCATTCCGCATTCAGTGAGGATGAAGAACTCATTCGCAGGATCCTTTCGAGCTGCCTCAATCATTCCTGTCGTACTACATACATGGTCAGCCAGCATCAAAACCTCTGGTCTACACTCGGGGTGGGCGATTACGTTTGCATTAGGATGAGTTTCTCGGATTCCTTCAACATAATCTTTAGTAAGGGTGTGGTGTACGGGACAAAATCCTTTCCAGGGAATAATCTTCTTTTCAGGAACTTGAGTTTGCACATAAGCAGCCAAGTTCCTATCCGGGATGAAAATGATTTCCTCAGCATCCAGCTGGCGAACAACTTTCGCAGCATTCGCAGACGTACAACAAACATCAGACTCAGCCTTCACAGCTGCTGATGAGTTCACATAACAGACCACTACTGCGCCAGGGTGTTTTTTTTTGAAAGACCTTAAGTCATCGGGTTCTACCATATCCGCCATAGGACAGCCCGCGTCAACATGCGGGACAATCACTTTTTTCTCTGGATTTAAAAGACATGCAGACTCCGCCATAAAATGAACTCCACAGAAAACTATTATCGAAGAATCCGTTCTCGCAGCTTCCTGACACAATTGCAATGAATCCCCAATAAAATCCGCAACATCATATATTTCGGGTCTTTGATAACTATGAGCAAGAATTATCGCATTCTTTTCCTTCTTAAGTTTTTCGATTTGACTAACAATATCCTTCATAAGGAAATTATACATCACGCCTATCATAAAACAACTACATCACCCCATGTACAAATCGCAACCAAAGCGTTTTCAAATTATCAAGCGAAGCTTTTAAAAGCTCTACAAGAAGGCCCTTCAACTCTCTTATTTTTTTCATCAGATTCGTCATTTCAAAGAAACTCATGCTGTTTGGTACAGCCATCAATTTAACAGCCTTTTTATGAAGATATTTTATTTCCTTTTTAATTTCGCTCTCAATCTGCTTTTTCATTTCCTTTTCAGTTGGAATATTTTTCAGCAAATCAGCTCTAATAGTTTCAGAATCAATTGGTGTCACTCCAGAGCCTGTTACGCTTCCACCTTTCTGCTCTGACTGATCCTTTATGACTTCACTAACACGCCCAGTAGTTTCTACTGACTCATCATAATCAACCGCCTCAGCAAGAGCTTCTTTTCCAACGGCAGCCCGCTTGATCTCTTTACTATCCTCAACTCTTTTAAAAGTAGACTCTTTTTGAGAGTCAAGAGAGGGATTACTTCTAACCTTATTTATTTGTGAATCTAACGCCATATTTTTACAATTACTCTACTAAATTTTAACCTAGAAACGGCTTATTGTCAACCATTCTGAGCAAAACAGATTGTATCAAATTAGCCTACTCTGTAAAATGCATCAGTATCATATAAACGAAATTTGAATGAAGTTCAACATAGAATCAGCATATGAAGCAAAAAAGTACGAGGATAAGATTTATAGGAAATGGGAAGAAAGCGGAGCCTTTAAACCAAAAATCGACCCAAAGAAGAAGCCATTCGTAATATCAATGCCACCTCCAAACGCTACAGGCGTCCTCCATCTTGGACACGCAGTCATGCTTGCTCTTCAAGACATCATGATCAGATACAACAGAATGCAGGGCACACCATCGTTATGGCTACCAGGAACCGACCACGCGTCGATTGCTACACAAAACAAAGTCGAACAGCTATTTGAGATGAAAGGAAAAACAAAATATGATCTCGGAAGAAAAGACTTCCTAAAAGAAGTTAATAAATTTGTAAAAAAATCCCAAGACACAATCCGGAATCAAATCCGTAAAATGGGCTCTAGTTGCGACTGGAGCAGAGAGAGATACACATTAGACAAAGGTCTAACCGATGCAGTGCAGGAAACTTTTATCAAAATGCACAAGGATGGGCTCATCTACAAAGGAGACAGAATCGTAAACTGGTGCCCACGATGCGAATCCACACTTGCAAATGACGAAGTCGAATACAAGGAGGTAAAGGAAAAACTTTATTGGATAAAATATGGCCCATTTGTGTTAGCAACTACAAGGCCAGAAACTAAACTTGGAGATACAGCAGTAGCTGTCCACCCGTCAGACAAAAGATACAAAAAGATGATCGGTAAAAAATACATGATCCCAGGAGTACTAGGGGAGTTCGAAGTAGTAGTAGTTGCAGATAGGGAAGTCGACCCGGAATTTGGATCTGGTGCAGTAAAAGTCACTCCTGCACACAGCTTTACAGATTTCGAAATCGCCCAGAGAAACAACGTTGCTGTTAAGTCAATCATAGACGAGAAAGGAAGAATGATGAGCAATTGTGGCAAATATGAAGGAATGACAACTCTAGAATGCAGAAAAGAAATAGTGAAAGATATGGACAAAATGGGATTAATTGAAAAAATCGAAGATTACGATCACAATCTATCAATTTGCTATAGATGCGATCATCCTATTGAGCCGCTCATTTCAAAACAGTGGTTTATAAACGTCGATAAACCGATTTTAAAGGAAGGGAACAAGAAAAAGACTATAAAAGAAAAGGCAATTGAAGTTGTGAAAAACGGAGAGATCAAAATCCTGCCTGACAAATTCAACAAAACCTATTTTCATTGGATGGAAAACTTGCATGACTGGTGCATATCAAGGCAGATCTGGTTCGGTCATAGAATTCCAGTTTGGTACTGCAAGGATTGCGATCACTTAGAGGTAAGCAAGGATAAACCAAGTAAATGCAAGAAATGCAAAGGTGACAAATGGAAACAAGATCCAGACACTCTCGATACGTGGTTTTCATCCGGACTTTGGACATTCTCAACTCTCGGATGGCCAAATAAAACTGATGATTTGAAATACTTCCATCCAACTTCTGTGATGGAAACCGGCTACGACATACTATTTTTCTGGGTAGCAAGAATGATCATCATGACGACATACACCTTAAAGGAAATTCCGTTCCACACAGTTTACCTTCACGGGCTAATCAGAGATAGAGATGGAAACAAGATGAGCAAGTCAAAACCGGAGACATGCATAGACCCACTGGAAATGATTAAAAAATACGGAACTGACGCCGTTCGGCTAAGTCTTGTTATCGGTAGCACGCCAGGGAGCGACATGCGGCTTTTTGAAGAAAAAATAGGAGGGTATAGGAATTTTATAAATAAGATTTGGAATGCAGCTAGGTTTGT
>JAOZTS010000071.1 GCA_029939035.1 Candidatus Altimarinota bacterium
TGAAAATGGTAATTTTGTAGTTTTTCCTCCTAATATGTTTTCCTGAGTCTTTCTTTTGTTTTTGTGCTCAGCACGGTAAAGAATGTATGCCTTAGCCGTTTTTGCATGTCCTCCTTCTATTAAAATCTTTTCAACTAAGTCTTGGATTTGTTCTACGTTCGGTATATTTGTTTCATCCTTGAAGAATACTTCCAGTACTGCTGCAACTTGGTTTGAAATCTGTTTTGAGAGGTCTTTGTCAGTTCCTCCTACAGATCGTGCTGCGTTCCATATTGCTTGTGTGATTTTAACTTGGTCAAAATCAGCAATCTTACCGTTTCTTTTTTTTATTTTTTGGATCGGTGACATAGTTAAGATTCGGTTAGGGAGATAGAAAGAGAGGAAAAATCCACTTAGTAGACATTTTTCGCAGGAATGAGGGTACCGCTCTATATCTAGTAGGTATTTTTCTTTATGACCCCCAATATCTAGTGGGGCTTAAGATATTATCAGAGAGTTTTTTCATTGAAAAGAGGAAAGTATGAAATGAAGTTGACGGTGTCTGAGGTTTTAGTTCGCAGTCACTAAAAAGTAGATTATACAACATTTCTTGAATAAAAAAGTGGAACAGTTGGACGGAATTTCGTGATCGTTGTAATATGATTTAAAGATTCTTTTAATAAAAAATTCCTATGTTTTATTCTAGATTTTCTCGCGTACTTAAAGGGGGACTTTTTGTCTTTACTTGTGCGGTGTTTTTAAAGAGAGGGACGTCTCTGTTGATTATCGGTTTGATGATGATAATGATATTGCCGATTCCTCAAGCGAAAGCGGCGACAGCAGATATAACTATTGATTGTACAGCAACACCAAATATTCAAGATGGTACGGATTTTAATGATAGTGGGCCAGACAATCTAACTTTGCAAAATGGAACGTGCACTCTTGTTACGACTAATATTACCGAAAGTGAAAATGGATCTGATGACAATTATATTATTCTAAATTCATTGTGGATTGATGGTGACGCAACATTGACTGTAACTGGAACTGGTACAACTGCTAGTCAGCATAATGAAATTGATTTCCGTGTTGCTAATAATGTCACTATTGATGGGAATATCAATGTGGATGGACTTGGTTATCAAACAGAATATACAGTTGGAAATACGAAAACCGGAGGTGCTGGGTTAGCAGGTGCAGGAGGATCACATGGTGGTAGAGGGGGAAATGGTAGTTATACCGCAGCTGTTCCAGATAGTTATGGTTCTGTTGATAATCCTTCTTTGCCTGGAGGTGGTGGAGGAAGAGCAGTTAGTGGGTATGGTGAAGATGGGGGTGGAGTAATAAGAATTACTTCAACATCTGGAACTATCGCAGTGAATAATGATATCTCGGCCAACGGTAATGATTCTCCTGGATATGAAAAAGGAGGAGGGGCAGGTGGATCAATATATTTGAAAGCTGGAACTATTACACTTGCATCTGGAAAAACAATTTCGGCAAATGGTGGAGATGATGATGCTTCTGTTCGGGATGGTGCAGGAGGTGGAGGAAGAGTTACATTAGAATATACAACATTTACAAATAGTGGAGGAACAATTACTGCTTATGGAGGAGATGCTAGTGAAGCCGATGAAGATGGATCAGCCGGTACAGTTTATTATAATGATACTGATGGTGACCAAGACTTATACATTACTCCTTTTTCAGGTTCAGAAACTGATTATGCGACAGAGCTAGATGCTGATAGTGATGGAGTTTTTGATAATGTTTTTTTATCAAATAATGCAAGACTATATTTGCATTCGGATGCGACTGCTTTTTCAACCTCTTATATAAATGTTCCTACTGGATCTCTTTTTGAATCAGATGCTGATTTGAGTTTTCCTAGTATAGATACTACAACATTGTTTTTGGATGGTGGAATTGCGAAGTTTGATGGTGCATTGACTTTGACAGCTTTGGACGCGGGAACTGCAGAAACAGGGACTTTGATTACAAATGGAACTACTTATATTACAAGTGGAGCACCAGTAATCGGTTATGGTTTCACGTGGGAGGCTAACTCAGACACTATTAAGCAAAGTTCGGGAACGGATTTAACTAGTTTGACTATAAATAGTGGAGGAAATGTTACTCATAGTGGAGACACAAAGAATACTTTGTATGATCTTGAACTTACTTTGAGTGGTGCATTGTCAGTAAATGGCACTGGGACTGTTAGTGTAGATGGTAAAGGATATTTAGGAGGATATGATTCGGCTCCTTTTTATCACAATGGTTATTATATAACGGGGGATTATGACTGTGGAGATGGTTTGTGTGATTATAATGGATATAGTAGAACTGGTTTAACGGAAGGCTTTGCGGGTGGTAGTTATCAATCTGGTGGTGGTTCACATGGTGGAAGAGGTGGTCAATGGAGTAGTGAGGCTGTTGCAGATGTTTTCGATTCAATTTCAAACCCAATATATCCAGGAGGAGGGGGGGGAGGAAATAATATTGGAGGTACAGGAGGAGGTGTCATAAGAATTACAGCAGATACAGTATCAGTTGCTGGGACTGCAAGTATTACGGCAAAAGGTGATGATTCAATAGATTATGAAGATGGAGCAGGTGCTGGAGGTACGGTTTATTTGAATGCATCAACTATTACAAATGGTGGTGTGATTGCTGCTAATGGTGGGGATGATTCTCCTGCTGCTTCTCGAGACTGTTCTGGTGGAGGGGGAAGGGTAGCTTTGATTTATCCTACTGGTGGGCTTACTGATACAGGTACGATTTCTGCATATGGTGGAGATGGGGATAATGATGGTGAAGATGGTGCGGCCGGAACGATTTACCATTTAATTAATGGGACAACAAAAAATTTGTATATAGATGCAAATAGTAATACTCAAATGCGTTTTGCAACTGAGATGGATGAGGATGTTGATGAATCTTTTAACAATATATATTTATCAAATAATGCGAGATTGTTTTTAAATTCGAATGCTAGTGCATTTTCAACAACACTATTGGAAATTCCGACTGGTACATATTTTGAATCGGATAGAGACATTATTTTCTCTAAAATTGATACAACAAGCTTATATTTGAATGGAGGAACAGCAAAGTTTGATGCAGGATTGACGTTGAGTGATGGTACTGCTGGATTTGATACTGATGATGACGATGCAGAAACTGGGACTTTGATTACAAATGGAACTACATATATAACGAGTGGAGATGTGGATATGGGAAGTGGATTTACTTGGGAAGCGAATACTGCTAGTTCAATATTGAATGGGACTTTGTCTGGTGGTGAAGGAACTATTACAGTAAATAGCACCTTAGGTTTTCCTGAAGGTGGCACAATATATTTAGAGATAGAAGCGGATACAGATATTGAGTGTACTGGGAGTACTGGTACAACTTTTACTGGATGTTCGAATGTTGGTGCACATGCAGACAACACTTTGATAGAGAGTATTTCTCCTATCGAAAAGAGTAGTGGTGTTAGTTTGGATACTTTGGATGTGACTAGTGGAGCAACTTTGACCTCTAGTGCTGCTACGAAGGCTAATTTCTATGGTTTAGAATTAGCAATTGGTACGTTGACTTTAGATGCTGGCGGATCGATTCATACGAATGATAAGGGGTTTTTGGGAGGTTATGATACTGCTCCATTTTATGAAGATGGAGTTTATTACTCACAGGATTATGACTGTGCAGATGGTTTGTGTGATTGGAATGGCTATAATGGGCAAGGTATGGCAGTTGATTTTACGTTCTCTGCTTGTAATAGCACTTGTGGAGGATCACATGGAGGAAGAGGTGGAGTATGGAGTTCTAATGTTGCAGGGGGTGTTTACGATTCAGTTTCAAATCCAATATATCCTGGTGGTGGAGGTTCAAGTAATGGTGTGACTGGAGCTGGTGGAGGCTTGATTCGGATTGTAGCAGATACAATTACCCTTAATGATGATATTACGGCTGATGGAGGTTTGGGTGGAGGATACTATGATGGAGCAGGAGGAGGAGGAACTGTTTATTTGAATGCTACTACCTCGATTACTTTGGCAAATGGTAAGAAGATTACAGCGAATGGAGGGGACGATACTAGTGGTGGACGTGATGGAGGAGGAGGTGGAGGAAGAGTAGCCCTCGTTTCTCCTATTATTATAAATAACAATCTTGGTGGTTCTTTAAATCTGAATATTACTGCTCATGGAGGAGATGGTACTGCTGGTGATAATGATGATGGTGCTGCTGGAACATTGTTTTGGCATGATACAGATAATACGTATGGAGATTTATATATAGAAAACTGTTCAACATGTACAACTCCGCAATATCACACTAGTTTGGCGGATACAGTGCCTGCCGATGATCAGGTTGTTGCATATGGCAATGGTTATGTATATGAAAATACAACGACTTCACAAAGTGGTGTTTTGAATATTTCATCAGCAATTGAAGGTGGTACTAGACAGTTCCATTGTAACAACTGTACTCCTGTAGATGATAATTCTTTGGCTAATGGTGAGATCGTTTCTGATACAGAATTATTTAGTGGTGGGCTTACTGCAAATTATACTTGTGTTGGGACAAATGCAACGCCAACAGCTTCTATTACTTCTGTAACTAAAAGAACAGATGGAAGTGGTATAGCGGATATTATAATTGTGTTGGGTGATGCGGATATTGGAGATACTTTAACTGCGAAGGTTGAATATAGTGTGGGGGGTGGTTGTGGAGGAGGAAGTGATCCTGCTTTGGATGAAACTCCTGCAAATGTTTCCGGATCACAGGGTACACCGGTAGTAGAGAATGACGATGTATATCAAATAAGTAGTGTTACTGTAGCTGGTGGGGCAAATACAGTTCAGTTTGATTGGGATTCAGCAACTGATATTCCTTCCGGTGACGGAACATATTGTCTTATTGTGACTCCAAATGATGGAACAACAGACGGAACTCCTGCTACAAAAACTTATCCTGCTGATAATGTAGATCCATCGGGTCTTACAGAGTTAAGGGCTGATGGTAGGACAACACTTAGTATTCTTCTTGGATGGACAGATGTTACAGAAACGAACTTTGACCATTATGAGATTTGGTATGGATTGAGTCAGGTTGATGTGCAAGGTAGAACTGGGACAGCGGCTGAATGGGATAATACTACCGACGATCTTGATTTAGGAACAATTGGGACAACTGATACTGAGATCGATGGACTTTCACCAAACATTGGGAATTTCTTTAAAATATGGGCTGTTGATACATTTGGAAATGAGGAAACAGTTACAGATATACAAGCTTATACTGATGCGAACACTCCTGGTGCACCAACGGTTATTGCGAGTGCATCTGATGCTCTGAATGTGGTGATTGATGAGAATTCAAATCCTTCAACGACTGAGTACGCGATCAAGGTTGGAGCGCTGTATGTACAGGCAAATGGAACTCTTGGTGCAAGTGAAGTATGGCAAACATATACAACTTGGGGAGGAGCTGTTGGAGTTGATGCGACTGGATTAACTTCAAATACTTCTTATGATGCTTCTGTGAAAGCGAGGAATGGCGATAGTTATGAAACTTCTTTGTCTACTCAATCTTCTAAATACACGCATGCTGCACCTGTAACTGGCGTTTCATTGGCGGAAGCTTCTGGTGGAATGGATTTGTCTTGGACTGATGCAGGACAAACGGGACTTGAAATATATTTAGCTATAGCAGATGGGTCTGTTTGTGATTCTGTTTATGACATGCTTAAATATGATGATTCGGACACAAACCCTGATTCTCCTTTATCTTATGGTGCAAGTACAGGTTATTGTTATAGGATGAGGATTGGTTCATACAATGATGCTGGAGTTTTGAATACAGCTGAATATGCATTCAGTGGAGATTTGACTGTTGATTCGGATGGGGGATCAACAAGTGGTGGATCTTCTGGAGGAAGTTCTACGGCTTTTTATTCA
>JAOZTS010000072.1 GCA_029939035.1 Candidatus Altimarinota bacterium
GTGGAACATCTGTTGGTGGAGTTAGGGATACTGTCCCAAAACCTTCATCAACCCAATATCTAATATCACTTTCAAAATTTTCATTATCGGTGTTGTATGCAATTGAGTTAAATCTTGAATAAGTATTGTTTAGGATTGGATCTTGATGATCTACTAATAGTTCTTCACAGATTGGTTCTTCTACAGGCGGTTTTGTTACAATTGCGTCAAAATAAACTGCACCACTGTATCTGAAACATCCTGGAAGTTCGTTGAAATCTATGAAGATTTTATTTGAATCTATTCCTGGGGTAACTGATATTGTTACTGAGTCAGGAGATACAGTTTCAAATTGAAGATTCATTGGTCCGGTAACTGGTCCGTCATAAAAAATATCGTTATCATCATCAAGCAGCATTGTTAACCAGGTACTTCCTTCTACTGGTTCAAGTACCATTCCGTATTCAGCAATGAATGTTTGCATGTCATCTAATGCATACCTGATCACTGAATTTGTATTTTCGTCTCTAAATAGTTCGTGATTTGAACTGATTTCTCCTGTGTTTTGATCTACTGATACACTGTTTTTGTCATCTGGATCTACTAAGTATTGGTTGTTATCTGCGTAAATAAATCCTCTTGGTCTTAGCATGTCGTCATAAACAGGATCCACAATATCGTCGAATTGTACTCCAATTCTTACATCTTCTGCATTTGGACTTCCAAGACTACCTCCATCGTATGGATCTTCTGCGTTGTTGTGGAAGTATAGCTCGAATCTTACTACATCACCTTCTTGTAGTGGTTGTGTTAAGGTGTTGTAATATAATCCTCCTGGGCATCCAGAAACTCCTCCTATACAGTGTTTACCCACCAAGAATTCTCTTTCATCACCTTCTCTCCCACCAGATGCGATGTTTGGATTGTTGATGAAATTGTTGAAAGTTGGGAAGGGGAATCCCTGTTCTCCTTGAACGTAAGGCACGCCCTCTCTATCAGGGAAGAACCTAGATTCATTCGGGATTGTTGCTGCAAAAGCAGTTGTTGCAATCAGGACTGAACAGATGAGTCCAATGATTAACGATTTTGTGTTTTTCATGTTTATTTTGTTTATTATTATATAATTAATTTTGTTTTTTAATGTCCTGATGGGCTTAACCCTGAAGATCCTGGTCCACTTGTCGTTACTTTTCTTCCTCCTGCGGATTGTACAATCGCAGGTCCTCCTCCTGAAGCTTTTCCTTCGTCAGTAGGTGGTTCACTTGGTCCTCCTGTGTGATCTTTACCATCTTCTGTTGGTTTACCCTTAAATGTGTGGGAAACACCTCCGAATAGACTGAATCCAACTTCGTCTCTTCCAACTACAGATTCTCGTTTTTGTCTTGAGCTTACGAAATCTCCAATGACCATAGGTCTCGTTTGTTTGTGTTTTGTAGATAATCGAGCTTTTGCTTTCATGTCTACAAAGAAACTTGCATTTGTACATTTTGTGAATGCTCCGGACTTGATTACTGTTCCTGAAGTGAAGTCCATAGTAACTGTTACACCTTTTATTTCAGCATGTACGTAAGGCTTTCCAGCATGTTGAGAAGCTCTGATGTCCTTTAGTAGTTGCATTAGTTGATCCATTGCGTCTGAATACTTTTTATCTGTGCTTGTCGCAAGTTTTGGATCTTTCACTATTTCTGTCATTGCTTTGTAGTTTTTTGCTCCAGCGATTAGTCTGTATGAAGCCAATGAGAGAACTTGTATAGCGAGTGCAGATTTTAGAACATCTTCTTTCTTCTCTGGCATAGGATGAGCAATTTCTAATAGAATTCTAGCGATTTGTTTTTCCTCTTTTGTTCCTTTGCTTAGAGAGTACTGAACGCTAGTTCCTTCTAGGAATCCATATCCGTGAATTTGTACTGCATCTTTGTCAGTAGATTCATATGACATTGTGTTTGTGAATGCTCTGTATTCTTTACTTTTTTTGCCTTTTTCTGTTCTAGAACCTGATACTAGTGTTGAACCTTGTGGAATATCTACAAATCCTATTTTTCTGAAATCTGTGATTGGTGGTGTAGTATTTTTTAAGATTTTGATTAAACCTCCATATATTCCATCCATGAATTTTGTTACCAAAGTTTCAGCATCTGGTTTTGGTCCTGTTTTCCATAGTTTGTTGATTTTTGCATCAAAGTCAGCGATGTATTTCTTTTCAGTCCATTTTTTAAACTTCAATAAATTCTTTAGGACCATTTTGTTTTTCCATTTTAATTGAGTGTTAGAAAGATCACGGTTTTTGAATTCTTGCATTGCTTTGACTACGATATCTGCTTCTTTTCTTGAAATTTTACCTTTTGATTTGGCTACAATTTCGTCTGCAGATACTTTGTCTAGAGCGGTCATGTTATATAGACCCGCTTTCCACAATTTTTTAGTAATTGTTAAGGTAAGACCACTTGCTTTACCTTCTTTACTGATTCTCAATCTTCTTAGATCACCATATGACCTGTAAGCAGTAACAAACCACATATTCCTGAGGTAGTTTTCTGCCATTGTGTATTCTCTTTCTTTCATTTTTGGCTTGATTGTCCCGTTTGCTTCGAATTCTTGAAGTAATTTATAGATTTTTTCTGGATTGTCTGTGATCTTTCTAAATTTCTTTTTGAATTTTTTATTATTGTATAAAGCTCTCATTTCTTCGTAGAATTTTGGTCGTAGTGTCATTCCTTTCCAGTCTTTATTAGTTCGGGCTTTTAGAGCTTTCCACATACCATCAACATCTTTTTGGATTTCTTTGATTTCAGCAGGGGAGTGTGATGGTCCTGTTTTTCTTGCGGAGATAGTTTCCATTCGTACTTTTTTGAGTTTGGCCATCCATTTATCTTTGAGGGCTTTTGGGTAATTTTCACCTCTTATATTTGGAATTCCTACTCCGCCAATTCCTTTTCTTACTCTCATCTTTTTGTGTCCCATAAGGATTTCTGCAAATGAGGCTTCATGTTTCATGATCCAGTCTCTGTCTGCTTTTATTTTTCCTTCGAATGATGCTCTTTGTCTGATAGTTATTACGTCTCTGATTGAAGATTTTCCTTCTCCTTTTTGAGAAGAGAACATAAATCTTTCACGAGTAATAATAAGATCGTCAAGGTTTCCATCTAGGAAAACTTTTCCGTTTTCGATTGTAGCTCCAAGTTTTTTCAACATTGGATCTATATGAATTTCTAGATCTTTATCAGCTTGTCCGTCTTTGTTGTATAAATTTTGTATATTAAGTTCGATTTTTCCGTTGTCGTGTTTTATAAGTTTTACTTCTGCAGGTCTTAGAGCTTTGTTGTGTTCAGCTAGTCCTCTTTGACCTTTTACTGCAGCTAATCTTGAAAGACCACTTAGGTTTACAATTTGTGTTTTACCTATTCTTACACCAAGTTTTCCTCCAGGTTTTCGATAAATTGCTCCACTTTCTTCTGAGAATTTTGCTGGTGTAAATGTTCCGTCTTGCATTTCTTTAGCAATTTTTTCGAGTTTTGCTCTTACTTTTGCATCTACTCTTGTAGAAGATGCTGCGCTTAGTACTCTTTCTCTTTCTCCAGGAGACGGAATGAACATTACTACCGTTCCAAGTCTGAATTTTATTCCACCTATTACTGCGATAGCTGCTAAGATACCGGCTCCAGGTCCACTTGCTGCAGCTGCAACTGCACCTATACTTGCTACACCAGCGCTAATTCCTGTAGGAACAAAAGGTATATCTGCCCATCCGCTTGCAGCTTTGTGCAATGCGTCAGCGCCTAATGAAGAGAAATATCTATCATATGTCTTTAATAGATATTTTTGTGTGAAATGTTGTGGGCTTTTAGCAATTACTGCTTTAATAGCATCCCATTGTGGGAGGCTTTGAAGGATTGCCATTTTTTTAGCTGAACTGTGTGATTTCCAGTTTTTAATGTTTTCAACACTCCATCCGGCTTTTTTTGATATTTTTTTGTATCCTCTACTTACTTCTCCTTTTGAAATTGCTCTTTCCCATTCTACTCCAGCTCCGGTAGCGGCAGCGTCCATAAGTCCTGCCCATCCGAATCCAATTCCTGCTAACCATGTGAAGTCTACTCCTTTACCGGCATCATGTTTCCCTTTAATGGCTGCGTGTATTCCTGTGACACCTATTGAAGTATTGAAATCGATATTGTGGCCGTTTGACTGATAGATTTTAAAATTGAATCCAATTTGTGCTGTTAAGTATGGAGGGATTGATGTAATTCCAGCACCCCATACAAACATTGATCCATCGCTTAATTTTACTCCACCTCCTGTTCCTATACCTGCTCCCTTGAATTTACCTTTAGAGTCGAACATAATTCCGGCTCCACCAATTGATTTGTTTATTGAGGTATAAACTTCTGGAAGAAGTTTTGGTTTTAAACCTTTCTGTAGAAGTTTTCTCATAAAGGCTTTTTCTCCGGCAGACATTTTGCTAGGATCTTTTCCTTTGGCTTCAAATGATGCATTGATTCTAGCGTCTATTGCTTTTTCTTTGGCATCGTCGATTTTTTCTACTTGCATCTGGATAAATCCAAGTTGGAATGCAAGTTTGTGTTTTCCTTTTAATTTATCAAGGTCTTTAAAGCTTGAGATTTGATATTGAGATAGATCTGAGTCAATTTTTGCAAGGATTGCTTTAACCTGTTTTGGAGTAGGCTTTTTACCTTTCATGTTGAACTTTCGAAGTGCTTTTTGAAGGTAACCATTTTTTAGCATTTTATTAACTTCTGCCAACATTGTTTTTTCGTTGATAGTCTTTTTACCGGTTTCAGGATCAAGTTTATAAAGACCTTTTTGTTCCAAAAGCATAAATAATGCAGCTCTTGGATTGAAATGTCTTTGGAACATTCCTTCGTCAATCTTTTTTACTTTTCCATTCATGTCTGACATGTAGATTTGATCTGTACGTCCTTTTCCTTCTGCTCGCCATGCTAAATGTGCCTTCCATAATCCTTTTTCATGTTCTTTGTATCCAAGGAGTGATTGAAGTCCTTTTATAATATGGTGTTGTCCCTTTGGATATGATTTGATAGCTACAGTTGATGGATCGTCAAATAAAGCAGCTTCTACACGTTTTGCTCTAGCATATGACCATCTTGTTCTATCGGTTTCTGGTTTGTGTGTGTATTTAAGCTTTGTCATCGCTCTCAATAGGAGAAGACAAGGTTTCAATACTTTTTCTATTAATATTTTGTGATACGCTGGATTTTCTGTTTTTAGTCTATTTAGGTGTTTTAGGAAAGTGCCATCATCTTTTAAGTATTTAGGTTGAATGACATTTTTTGGTACTCCTCTAAAGCCACCATTCTCTTGGTGCATAAAGATGAATATGTCTTCAAAATCTGCAAATTTGTTTTTACCCTTGGAAATGATTTTTGATCCAACAGTCGCTAATAGTCGTCCTGGAACTCCAAATGGGGGACTACTAAGGATAGAGTTTACTTCTCTGTATCCATCAAATCTTTCCCAGAATCTTGAAATATCTGCATCATCTAGGTCAGCAATTGAAGGATCTATTTTGTAATTACTATTTTTTACTGCGTTATTCCAATCCTTCATCTCAAATTCCATGTCAGATTTACGACTTCCAGCAGTGTCTGCCATTAGTTTCTTCATGTCAGATTGTCTTTTGAATCGTGTTAACAATGTAGATTTTCCTGCGAATTGAGCTGCTTTGATTTTATTAATCTTAATAATGATTGCAGCTTTTGAAGTATCAAATCCTCCAATTTCTGCTTTTGAGTTCCATGTTAATTCATGTGTTTTTCCTCCAGCTGTAATAGAGAACTTGATTTTTACTGTGCTTGGAAGGCCAAGTTTTGCCATTCTTTTTCCAATCTTTTTCATTGTTTTTGCAATTTCATAAACATTTGATCCATCTAAAATTGTTTTTTCCAATTTTATCGCTGATTCTAATAGAATCTC
>JAOZTS010000073.1 GCA_029939035.1 Candidatus Altimarinota bacterium
TCTTTCTTTACAGCTACTCTGAGTAAGAAATACTCAATAACTGTTTGCAAAAACTTAATACCTTGGAAAACAACTACAACAAGAAAAACTCCTGAAATTATATCCCAAGCCAAACCATTGATCAAAAGCATCCGCAAAGGAAAATACAAAGCTATAACAAAATAAAACAAAAAAGAAATCTCTTTTACAGACTTCACAAGGACGTCATCAAAATCATTCTCAGTACTTTCCGCCAACTTGGTCAATTTTCTCAAAATCAAAATTTTGAAAAGCTTAAATACAATCAGCAATCCAACAAATACAACCAAGGCAACTCCGTAATCATAAACAGTGTTCCCAAACAATTCGTACATTAAAATTTCTTCAAATTGTTCCATATTAAATTTAATTTATCTTATAACTCAAACTAACGGTAAGCTGAACTTCTTCTTGTCCAGGCTCAATAACAGGGGCATAAGAATCATATCCATATGAATCATAAGACATAGATTCTGCATAGTATCCTTTTCCATAATCATAAGCCTCATATTCGTAATAAGTCATAACTTTTCCAAGGCTTAATCCTGAAGCCTTTTCTATTGATGCAACCTTTTCATTTATCTTTTTGATAGCGTCTTCTCGTGCCTCAGCCTTTGCAGCTTCTTTATCATCAACAACAAAATTCACATCTCCAATCATATTTGCTCCAGCAGAAACAACTGCTTCCATAACCTCGCCAACTTTATCAAAATCAGTTATTTTAACTTCAACATTTTGATCCAATGCATATCCATCCAAATATTCCCCACGATCATCTGTCCACTGATAATTTGGATAAAGATTGTAGTTAGTTGTTTTAATATCCTCTTCTGGAATATCAAATTTTGCAAGAGCAGCTATTACTGCATTTATCTTTTCAGTATTCTCTTCCATTACTTCTTCTGAAGTTTCTCCTTTTGAATAAACTCCCAAGTAAAGCTCTGCTGTATCAGGCACTACATAAGCAGTTCCTGTAGCATCAATTGAGATTTCTCTAGGATAATTCCCACCTTGTGAATTCCAATAAATTTCATAGGCTTTAAATCCCCAGAAAATGAAAAGTCCAACTAGGAAAATCGCAACAACTTTCAAAAGATTACCTGAAAGTTCAAGTTTAGTATCTGCCATAGTGAATAAGGTTAAATATTAACAACGGAATTTTACCTTATTCTTCTCCACCATACCAATCTATTTTTCTGGTCACATACATCACTGAAGCCAATATCAAGAACAGTGCAATGCTTCCCACCAGTAACGTAAAGTCTGCCATTTGCAGCAATATATAGATAAATCCATACAGTATGGCCACTATTCCACCATTCATAAATCCAAGCCGCCTGCTCTTCATCACGCTCCTTGAGAACATACCAACCATTCCAACAATTGAAATACTCGCAATCAAATAAGCATACCCAAAGCGAACATATTCAGACAGCGACAAAAGCAATGTGTAGAAAACACAAAGCGCCAGTCCAATCAAAATATATTGCATTGGATGAATTCGCGACTTTGCCACAACTTCAACCAAGAACAATACCAAGAACACAAGCGCAATCACAGCCATCGCATACTTCGCAGAACGCTCAGCCTTCTGATAAACATCAACAGGAAGGTATAATTCCACTCCAAACGATTCACCCTCAGTATCTAAATAATAATTTGTCTCGTTTGACCATTTTCTAGGAATATTTGTATTCAAATCAAGAACTTTCCATGAAGCAGTAAATCCAGTATCAGTAATCTCATGTTCAGCTGGCAAAAATGCCCCATCAAAACTAGGTGAAATCCAATCAGACGTAATATTCACCGTAGTGTCTTTACCCAAAGGAATAAAATACAACTCCTCACTCCCTCGTAATTTCAAATCAAATGAAAAATCATAACTCTGCGAATCAGTAGCACTAACCGGAACTACAGAACTCACACCAGAAGTAAAAAATGAAGACTTCACTCCAGGCTCCAAATCTATTTTACTTTCATTCCAAGCAACAACAAGCTGCTCAGTAACACCTCTCATATCCGGAATTCCAACAGCAATTGATGCCTGATCCCATAAAATCTCATTATAACTAACTCCTAGATCACTAAAATCCGGAGCTTTGAAAGAACCCTGAAATTTCAAACTTCCTTCATAAAGCGGAACATCATAAATCCCACGCGACCTCAACTCAGAAGCGACGTCACCAGAAATAGATAAGTCCTCAGGTAAAAAATATGCATATTTAGTATAACCTCCATAATAATTCGTATATGGAACCGTCAACACGGGCCCTGTAATAGTCTGCCCTTGCCCCCACTTCGAACTAACTTCAGCTACAGTTTCAACTTGTCTTTCAGATCTTTCCTCAATAAGTCCCTGAACTAAAAATGATACTGGAAAAAACACAAATAACAGGAATCCAATAACAAATAGTTTCATTGAAACAGAACCACCCTTAAAAAATTTGCCTTTGAGACTCATAGGTTTTGAAGGTTAAAAATTATCTAAATGGAGAAGAAGACTAGCAGAATCCGGATTTTGAGTCAAAAAAAAGGAGAGGACACGTAAAACCTCTCCTTTGTCTGTATGATTTTTAAAGTCTAAACTTAGAATTACATGGTAGAACCTTGCATCAGCACTGAAACGCTAACCATTAGCATTACGAGCACAATTCTAGAAACTTTAACCAATATTTGTTTTTGTTTCTTTGACATATTTTGTTTTTGTTTTATTTATATTTAAATACTATACCATAATTAGCTACACATGGCAAGCCTCCGAAACACCTAATTGTAAATCTATTACGCCTCCTTCTTTTGCGGTTGCGCTTTCTTTTCAGCCTTTGGCTTCACCTCTCCTGAAGCTCTTTTTTTGATCAAATCTGCAATATCTATTCCCAGCGTTTGCTTCAAACTCTCCAGCATTCCGCCAAGCTTTGCTCCAGAATCCACAGAAGTCGCCATTTCCAACAAATTCTTTGGCCTACTATCCCCTGTCTGAATCACCTTCATATCCGCATCTTCATACGCTCGAGCAATAGCCACGCCAACATCCTTATCTTTTTCAATAAATTTCTCACCAAGCAAAGCCAATAGACCTTCCTCTTCAAATCTAGACAACGCATCAGCCAATCTCTCTTTTGCCTCAGCTTCAGCAAGACCTTTCTGCCTAATAGCAGAAGCTTCACCTGAACCAATAGCAGCCTCTCTTTCTCCAATACCTTTACCTTCTAAAGCCTGTGACTCCTTGTCCCCTTCCGCCTTTCTAATATTTGAGACCTTTATACCCTCCGCCTCTTCTACAAGAGCAGTCGCCTGAATCTTCTTTGCCTCAACCTCTTCCACACGCAACACGGCCATTTCTCTTTCCATCGTCATCTTCTTTTCCTCCTGAATACTTTGATTCGCCTTTTCGTTTGCAATCCCAACTTGTTGAACCCTTTCCGCATCTCTCTTTTCAGTAACCTCCTGAGCCTGAAGTGCTTCTACATCAGCTTCTCGTTTTGCATTAATTTGTACTAATTTTGCCTCTTTTTCATTAATAGCTACCTCTTCTTGTGATTTTCTTTGGATATAAGAAGAATGCTTTTTCATTATTGCAGTAATGATAGATTCTTCACTAGTCTCGTCATCAGAAATATCCATAAACTCAATATTCAACACATTTACACCCCAAGCAGAAACCTGAGATTTAACTTCATTCATAAAAGATTCCCCCAAAATCGAACGTTCAGTCATGATTTTCTCAATCTCATTTGATGCAAGAATTTTACGAACAGCACCTCGCAATACCTCAAGTAGCTCATTATATAAATCATCAAAACTCGAAACTCTCTGAGCAGCCTGCGCCGCATCTGCCGCGTTAATTCTGAAAAAAGCAGTTACATCAACCATAAAAGGAGCTTTCTTACTATCATATGCCCGATATTTCTCTAGTGGAATCTTAAAAATCGAAACCGGCATAATTTTATAATTCACTCCAAAAATCGGAATCCAAGAAGGAACCTTGTAAAAAACATTTCCGACCTCAGTATCCTTACCATAAACGACAGTCGATTTCTTCCTCTGCACAACGTGCACAACTTCCGGAGAAACAACCACACGCCAAAGCGCCGCAAGCAGCAAACTAGTACCAATAAATCCACCAACCACAACAATGGAATAAAAATAAATAGGTAACATAATTAAAAAGATTAAATGTTAAGGAAATAACTGTATAAAAATTACAACAATTGTGCAAATGGAAATAATGATATAATCCGCTTATGAAAAAATATTCCAAATACCTCTGGCCACTAGTTTTCGCATTATTTTTCCTATTCTGCTCCACAGTCATCTTCCTCGCATACCAAAAGAAAATCCCAGGATTTCTCGCGATCATCCCACATTACGACTACATAGGACATTTTGTACTATTTGGAATGCTTTTTTATCTTCTACATCGAGCAATCAAAAGATATTCAATTAAAACGATCCCATTAGCACTAATTCTCATCGGACTCTTCGCAATTATAGAGGAATCCCTACAAATCTTCTCCCCAAACAGAACCTTTGATTTACTAGATCTATTCTTGAGCTTGGCCGGAATTGTATTTTTCTATTGGATAGATAAAAGATTCCTCACGGCTTGACAAAAACCCTCAATCGTGCGAAAATCATAGCTATTTTTAGTATGCTATGAAAAAACTATTAAGCACAATCCTAGCGTTTATCACGATATTCTCGAGCACAGCTTATGCTGCTGAGAACGATAGCGTGTACATAGATGTAAGCCCTGATTACCTATACGCAAGCGCTATACATTCAATCACCGAGCAAGGAGTAGTACAAGGATACGAAGATGGAACATATAAGCCTGAAAGAACTCTCACACGTTCAGAACTTCTAAAAATAGCCCTAGAAAGCTTTGGAGAAAACTATATAGAGCAATTTCAATCAGAAAACTGTTTTCCAGACGTAACAGATGAAGATTGGGCAAACAAATACATCTGCTTCGCCAAAGAACAAGGATACGTTCACGGATATGGAGATGGAACCTTTGGACCAAAAGATCCTGTAAATCTGGTAGAAGCACTGAAAATCATAATGGAAGTTTATGAATTAGAGTCCTATGACTTATTTCTAGATGAATCAATCTCAGACGACTGGTACAAGCCAATAATCGATTTCTCAACAGAAACAGAATTCATTCCATCAGATTTCACAAGAATAGACCAAGACGTAAACAGAGGACAAATGGCAGAAATCATCGTTAGAGTTCAAAATTTCGATCCATTAGAAAAAATTACACCATCACTAAAACCTGAAATATTCGATCCACTTAGCTCAGAACTAGCCAATCTGCCCGAAACAAAACAGCTCAATGTCCCCTTCTCTGCACAAGCTCCATACCAAAAATGGATTGTTCCATACGACGAAGCATGCGAGGAAACATCAATGATAATGATCGACTACTACCACAACGGAAAAACGCTCACAACAGACACAGCAGACTCAGAGATCCTTTCGCTCACAAAATGGGTAGCAGACCAAGGATACGCGATTGATGTCGGAAGCTTCGACATGCAAGCAATTGTCACCGAATATTACGGAAAAACGGTAAAAACCTACACCAAAGACGATGTAACTATCGAAAACATAAAAGCTCTAATAACCATGGGATACCCAATCATAGTCCCATTTGCAGGACAAAATGTTGGGAACAAAAACTACATCTACCCAGGCCCTCCATATCACGTACTCGTGTTAACCGGTTACGACGAGGAAAATTTCTACACAAACGATCCAGGAACCCAATTCGGCTACAACTACGCATACGACCAACAGATCTTCTTTGATGCGATCCACGATTGGGCAGGAAGCAAAGACAATGTACTAGATGGACAAAAAGCAATCCTGGTCATCGAGGATGAAAAAGTTCTATAAAAAAA
>JAOZTS010000074.1:0-1692 GCA_029939035.1 Candidatus Altimarinota bacterium
TCTTGGAAGTTTTTGTAACCTAATTCAAAGCCATATTGTTCGTTGAAATAATCAGATGAATCGATGTCCTCGTACCCGTCCAATGTGTCCATTTGAGCGAGAAAGTTTTTGTAACTTGATTCGACTGTGATTTCTTTTCCACCTTCAACTACTGAGTACTCCACCATTATTTGTCCTGGTGATGTTTCTTCGATGATTGGAGATGACTCTTTGTCGAAGTAGATTTTGTTAATTTTTATTTGTTGTCTTTTTTGGTTTGCAGATCCAGTTTCTTTGTCAATCTCTAGACCTTCTGTTGGATCTTCAGCAGTTTTCAGAAACCAAACGGTGAGCTTTTGAACTTTGTTCATGTCAAATCCTGCTCTTTTCGATAGGAACCTTAGTGACCTGAATCTTTCGAGCATTTTCGTCATGTAATCTGTCCATTTTTCTTTAACTTCCACGCTTTCTATACGGATTTTCTCCATTTCATCATCAATTTCTTTGATTCTTTTTTGAAGCTTGCTGATCTCTCCAATGTTTGGGATTTCTTTTCTTTTTTCGACTTCAATTTGTTTAAAAAGTCTTTCGTCTTCTTTTACTAAAGCCAACATTTTTTTATCAATGCCGTTAAGTTGTTCGATTAGTTCTCTTGGTGGCTGTTCTATTGACCAGTTTGTATCTGGTGTTTGCGATGCACTTTCAGCTTTCTCCTCAGTTGTCTCTGCTGTTTCTGCAATTACGTTTTTTACTTTTTCAGCGGTTTTTTCTTCCTCTTTTTTACCTCTTAATTTCTTTGTCTCTTTCTTTGCTTTTTCTTTGTTGTTTATAAATTCTGAATCGATTCCTCCGTCGATTTTTTTCAATTTATCGTGAAGATCCGCTTTTTTCCCTTCGTCTTCTCCTTCTATTGTTTCGACTAATGCGTTGAATAGGTGCAATCCCAGATCTCCTCCAATGTATACTCGACCCTCAGCGATACCTTTAATAAGGTGTTTGTAATCAGCCTTGGCCATTTTGTTTGGATCCTTTGCAATCTTGTGGACCTCTCTAAAAGTTTTTTCTTTAAAGTTATTACCTTGGTTTTGGTAAAGTTCTGAGATCTTTTCTCCCACACCTTTTCCTTTTTCTTTTTCATTTTTCTCTTCGTCTGATCGTAAATCTACAAACTCACCGCACATTCGTTCTTCCTCTTTTGTGAGAGTTCTTTTATCCTCCTGAGATTTTTCTTTTTCTGTTGTCATTTATTATCCTATTATTTGCCTCCTATTGCTGAGTCGACTGCGGCGTCAGTTTTGTAAAATCCCTTTAGATCTGCTTCCATCCCTTTCAGTACTTCTTTTCTGATGTCTGCAGTTTTTGAACCTGCTGGAAGGCTGGCGGTTATTGCTTTTAAGTAACTATCTATCTTGGCTTTTTCTGGTGTTGTTCGTGCGAGTTCTCTCTGCATTTCTCCCAAATTGTTGTTTATCGGCTTAACATTTTTTGCATCGATTTTTGTACCGCCGACCATTGTGTTTTTGGTAACGGTAGTTCTGCTAGAAGCTTTTGCTCCAGCTTTTGGCTTAACATAAGCTCCAACATCTGAGTGCCCAAGTAGGTGTGATTTGCTTGATTCCATGTTTTTCTTTTTAGCACTTGCGCCAGCCATGGTTTCAATTCTGGTAGCCAGATCTCTGTTATTGAGTCGTATATCTTCCCATAATGTTTTTC